>JAGWUW010000077.1 GCA_028868235.1 Betaproteobacteria bacterium
TCCTTCGCCAACCCCAAGCAATTCCTGCTTGCAGTGATGAACGATCCAAGCGCCAGTCCCCAGCAACGTATCGATGCGGCCAAAGCATTGCTGCCGTATTTCGAGAAGGCAATGTAGGTATAAGCCGAAGGCAAGCCACCGGCTGTTTTCATTGTGGGTCAGTGCGTCCGGCCCATAACTCAGAGGATTGGCGCACCACTTCCTCGAACTGATTTTCGCGCGCAAAGCTGTCGCGCAACTCGCGGGCACCATTTCTCAATTGTAGGACCTCAGTGCGGAGTAGATTGAGCGCTTCTGTCGCTCCCAAATCATAAGCATGCATCTCGATGGCGGCCATGGTGCGGATGATGTCGTCGCCGATGTTGCGCTGCTCGGCCGAACCGGGCACGACCAGCGTTCCCGCATAGCCGAAGCGGCAGGCTTGAAAGCGGTTGAAGGTGTAGACCAGATAGTCGTCCTCCTGCGGCTGGCTCGGCTTTTCCTCGAGCAGGTAGCGGGCCAGCGCCTGGGCATAGGCCGCAATCTGGGCGGCGCGCTCGACGGTCCGCGGCGTATCCATGACCCGCAGTTCTATGGTACCGAACTCGGGTTTGGGGCGAATGTCCCAGTAGAAATCCTTCATGCTCTTGACCACGCCGGTCGCGATCATCTTGCGGTAGTAGGCGTTGAAGTCATCCCAGCTCAAGACGAAGGGTGCCCGGCCGCTCAACGGAAAGGCAAACACCGAGTTGAGCCGCGCCGACTGGAAGCCGGTGTCGGTTCCCTGGACGAAGGGCGACGCGGCCGATAACGCAATGAGATGGGGAATGTAGCGGCTGAAGGCGTGCAGAAGCCAGAGCGCCCTGTCCGGGCAGGCGCATCCGATATGGACGTGCTGGCCGAAAATGGTGAACTGCTTGGCGAGATAGCCGTAGAGTTGCGACAGCAGCTGGAAGCGGGGCGCATCGAAGATGGCCTGCCTTTCCCAGCGCTGAAAAGGATGGGTGCCGCCCCCGGAAAGCAGGATGCCCAGTCGGTCGGCCTGATGAACCAACTGATCGCGTATTCCGCGCAACTGGGTCAAGGCATCCTGGTAATCGCGGCAGATATCGGTCGACAGCTCGATCATCGAATCCGTGATCTCCGGCTTGACGTCGCCCGGATGCTCGCGACCGGCCATTTCACGCAATAAATCCGGCGCGGCGCCGATCAGGTTGTAGTCCTGGCCGCCAACGATCTGCAATTCGAGCTCGATGCCAAGAGTCAGGGCTTCGGATCGGGAGAAGGCTGGCAGGTCATGGTCGATTTCGTCAGTCACGGCGTTCTCCGCTCCATTTGAGGCATAGCGCCACAATGACCGGGCCGGCCAGTTCCATGATCGCTGCGGCACTCATCGCAACCGGCATCAAAGTGCCCTGCAGTTGGGGATAGAACTGACCGAGATCGGAAGCTGCCACCATGACTGGCCCGGCGGCGGGCGACAAGGCTGCGCCAAGGAGCAGACCCTGGCGCCAGCTGATACCGGCGGGCCGCGCGAATAGCAAGACGCCCCCCAGCTTGGCTAGGCTGCGCGCTCCGATCAAGACCAGGGCCAGGGTGCCGCCGGTCAGCAAATGTTCAAGCTTGACCTGAATACCGGCGACCAGAAACAAGAGGACAACGAGAACCCCACCGACCGAGCCAAAATGTTCCGGAAATACCCAGGCCCGGCGTTCGCCATTGCGTAGGACGATGCCGGCGAACAGCATGCACAGCGTGACCGGAAGACGCAAAGCCTCAATCAACCCTATCGTCATCAAAACCAGACTTAGCAGGATGATCGAGGCGTATTCGTCATGCAGCGTCAGCCACCGACGCAGGCGATCGACAGTCATGGCCAGCAGCTTGCCGAAAATCAGGCCGGCCCCAAGCAAATAAAGCGGATGCGCAATCGCCAATATCCAGTCGCCACTGTAGCGCTGATGCAGTACTCCCATGGCCAGATGCAACGTCACCACCGAATAGATCGTATTCAAAGCGGTCAGCACCAACAGCCGGGTACTCACCTGCCCTTGTGCGTTGCTCTCCGTAACCACCCGCATGATGACCGCCGGCGAGGTAGACATGCCGATAGCGGCCAGCAGGGCGGCCGTTTCCGAAGCGAGCCCCAGATAGCGGCTGAGGGTGAATATGGCGGCAAATGCGGCCAGCGATTCGCCGACGCTGGTCACCAGCAGCCAGCGATTGTGGCGGAGCCAGCGCAGGTCGACACGGCTGCCCAGTTCGAAGAGCAATATGCCGAGTGCCACATTGAGCCCCCAGCGCAGCCACTCGTCATGCTCGGCCACCAGCCGGTCGCCGGCGACAGCAGAAACCAGCATGCCGATCACCGGGTATGCGGTAATCCTGGGCAGCCCCAGATAACGACGCACCCACTCGCCAGCCAGCGCCGCCGACACGACGGCCAGTGCTATCCATAGCGGCGGGCTTAATTGGAGCGGCCAGACCGGCAGGAAAAAAGCGAAGGGCTCATCGATGGGCAGCATATTGAACGCTTCCCGATGTGCACTCGTCTACCGGCCACAGAACAACGTTTCCCGGACGGAAATTGGCCTGTTCGGGCCGGAGGTTACGCATGAAACGTACACTCAAAATCGGGTTGTCGGCACGCCTGTCGCATCCGCGTCCTGGCGCCATCGGACTGGAAAGCAAGACGCTCCAATATCTTGAGCAATCGGTGGCGCAGTGGATCATGGCGCGCGATGTCTTGGTGTTCATGGTGCCCTCCATTACACAGGATGGAATGCTCGATCGCAGCTCGGTGCGCCTGAGAGATTACGCGCAACACCTTGATGGGCTGGTCTTGCAGGGCGGCGCTGATCTCAATCCGATGACTTACGGCGAGGAGGCGATACGCCCCGAATGGATGGGGGACCGAACTCGCGATATGTATGAGATGGAATTGCTGATGGAGTTCCTTGAAAATCGGAAACCCGTTCTCGGGATTTGCCGTGGGGCCCAGCTGATCAATGTCGCCATGGGCGGTTCGCTATATCAGGACATTCGAACGCAAATTCCCGACGCCATCGAGCACCTTGCCGATAGCTACGACCGCCACACGCACGAGCTCGTTCTCGAACCGGGCGGCTTGATGGAAAAACTATTGGGGAATGCACCGCAACGGAAAGTGATTTCCATTCACCATCAGGGTATTAGAACCCTCGGGCGTGACCTCGCCGTCGAGGCTCGCGCCGCCGGTGACAACATGATCGAGGCGATTCGCGGTACCGGACGCGGTTTTTTGCTGGGTCTGCAATGGCATCCGGAGTTTCGTCGCCCCAGCGACGAGGATGTCCTCGACTGCCTCCCCTTGCTGGAAAATTTTCTCGAGGCCTGCCGTTCAGGACGCTGGCTTTAACCTACTCGGCCAGCACGCATCAGAAGTTGATACCGGGTAAGCGGGGGAGTCCAGGCATGCGGACTCCCCTTGGCAGCAAGTATTTCGCTTATTCGACTCCCTGGCTGGCCAGGTAGTCTTCATAGCCGCCGAGGTAATCGACGATCCGGCCGTCACCCTTCACTTCCAGGACGCGAGTGGAAAGCGAGGAAACAAACTCACGGTCGTGCGAGACGAAGACCAGTGTGCCGGGGAATTTTTCCAGTCCGGAGTTCAGGGCTTCGATCGATTCCATGTCGAGGTGGTTGGTCGGCTCGTCCATGAGCAGCACATTGTGCTTGGACAGCATCAGCTTGCCGAACAGCATGCGACCCTGCTCGCCACCGGAAATGACGTTGACCGGCTTCTTGACCTCGTCGCCGGAGAACAGCAGGCGGCCGAGGGTGCCGCGGATCAGGGTTTCCAGGTCGCCGCCGTCCTCGATGGTGGCGCGGGCGTAGCCGGCGATCCATTCGGTCAGGCTTTGTTCGCCGGCAAATTCGGCGCTGTGGTCCTGGGCGTAATAGCCGGGGAAGGCCTTTTCCGCCCATTTCAGGGTGCCGAACTGCGGGGCCAGTTCGCCCATCAGCAGCTTCAGGAAAGTCGTTTTACCGACGCCGTTTTCACCGATCACGGCGATCTTTTCACCGGCGTTGATGGTCAGCGTCAGGTTGTTGAAAATCTTCCGGTCGCCGCCTTCGTAGGCGAACGAGAGGTTCTCGATTTCAACTGCCTGGCGGTGCAGTTTGGCCTTCTCGTCGTAGTCGAAGCGGATCCACGGATACTGGCGGGACGACGGCTTGACGTCTTCCGGCTTCAGCTTGTCGATCAGCTTCATACGGCTGGTCGCCTGCTTGGCCTTGGAGGCGTTGGCCGAGAAGCGGCGGACGAAGGTCTGCAGTTCGGCGATACGTTCCTTGGCCTTGGCGTTGGCGTTCTGCTGGCGCTCGCGGGCAGCCTGCGCGGCTTCCATGAAGTCATCATAGTTGCCGGCGTAGGTGGTGATCTTGCCGTAGTCCAAGTCGGCCATGTGGGTACAGACCTGGTTCAGGAAGTGGCGGTCGTGGGAGATAATGATCATCGTCGAGTCACGATTGTTCAGCACGTCTTCCAGCCAGCGGATTGTGTTGATGTCGAGGTTGTTGGTCGGTTCGTCGAGCAGCAGGATGTCCGGATTGGCGAACAGCGCCTGGCAGAGCAACACGCGCAGCTTCCAGCCAGGCGCCACCTCGCGCATCGGGCCGTTGTGCTGATCGGTCGGGATGCCGACGCCGAGCAGCAGTTCGCCCGCGCGGGATTCGGCGGTGTAGCCGTCGTATTCGCCGACCTTGCCTTCGAGTTCGGCGGCGCGCATGTAGTCGTCTTCCGAAGCTTCCGGATTGGCGTAGATGGCGTCGCGTTCCTGAATCGCCGCCCACAGTTCCTCGTGGCCCATCATCACGACGTCGAGGACGCGCATGTCTTCGTAGGCGAACTGGTCTTGGCGCAGGTAGGCCATGCGCTCATGGACATCCTTCGAAACGTTGCCGGCCGACGGCTCGAGCGCGCCGCAGAGGATCTTCATGAAGGTCGACTTGCCCGCCCCGTTGGCGCCGATCAGGCCGTAGCGATAGCCCTCGCCAAATTTGACGTTGACGTTCTCGAACAGGGGTTTGACCCCGAATTGCATGGTGATGTTGGCGGCGACGAGCACAGCGGTTCCGATCTCAAAATAACGCTAAAACGAAGGGGCGAATTTTACCTGTTTTCAACGGTTTGACCCTCGAATGGAGCCCCCTATTTGTGCACTGCGGTGTAAGATTTGCGGCCACAATAAAAATTCCCGGGAAAGAGACAGTACATGGTTCCCCACCTCACCACCGCCCTTACTGGCCCTCTGCTCGAACTGGAGCGCCGTTTCCTGTCTGCCAGTCCGCAGATCGAACATTGGTTGCGCGGCCAATGGCAGGAGCACACGCCGCCCTTCTACTCGTCGTGCGACCTGCGTAATTCCGGCTTCAAGCTGGCCCCGGTCGACACCAACCTCTTCCCTGGCGGCTTCAACAACCTCAACCCGGCCTTCCTGCCACTGTGTGTGCAGGCGGCAATGAGCGCCATCGAAAAATTCTGCCCGGACGCGCGTAGCCTGCTACTCATCCCCGAAAACCATACGCGCAACCAGTTCTACCTGCAGAACGTCGCGCAGATCGCCGCCATACTCAAGCAGACTGGCCTTAATGTCCGTATCGGCACCCTGCTACCGGAAATCGACAAGCCGACAACCATCGAACTATCTAACGGACAGAAATTGTTACTCGAACCGCTCGTCCGCACCCCCTACCGACTCGGACTGGACGGCTTCGATCCCTGCGCCATCTTGCTCAATAACGACCTGTCGGCCGGCATCCCCGACATCCTGCGCGGCCTCGACGACCAGGTCGTTCTGCCGCCAGTGCATGCAGGGTGGGCGGTGCGCCGCAAGTCCAACCACTTTGCCGCCTATGACCAGGTTGCCAACGACTTTGCCAAGGCTATCGGCATCGATCCATGGCGCATCAATCCGGCCTTCTCAGTCTGCCGTAGCATCAACTTCCACGAGCGCCAGGGCGAGGAATGCCTAGCCGCCAACGTCGCCGCCGTGCTCGACATCGTCAAGGAAAAGTATCGCGAATACGATATCGATGAGACACCTTACGTCGTCGTCAAAGCCGATGCCGGTACCTATGGTATGGGAGTCATGACGGTGCGCGATGCCGACGAGGTCATCGCCCTGAACCGCAAGCAGCGCAACAAGATGAGCGTGATCAAGGAAGGCCTCGAAGTGTCGGAAGTGCTGATCCAGGAAGGCGTCCATTCCTTCGAGACGGTCAAGGATGCCGTCGCCGAACCGGTCATCTACATGATCGATCGCTATGTCGTCGGCGGCTTCTATCGCGTGCATACCGGCCGCGGCAAGGATGAAAATCTCAACGCCCCGGGTATGCACTTCGAACCGCTGGCCTTCGAAACTGGCTGCAACCTGCCTGACTACCGCTGCGGCAATCCAGATTCACCACCCAACCGCTTCTACGCCTATGGTGTGGTCGGCCGGCTAGCCTGCCTGGCCGCCGCCATCGAACTCGAGCGCACGGCGCCTGAGACCGACGAGGATTGATGGCCCAGCAACTGCATTTCGAGAAGCATCTGCTCGGCGGCAGTAGCCAGTCGCTGAAATTAGCCTTCGTTGTTGATCCGCTGCACGAACTGAAAGCCTGGAAAGACTCATCGGTAGCAATGATGCGTGCCGCCGAAAAGCATGGCCATGAGGTGTTTGCCATCGACTCACGGACGCTGGGCTGGCGCAAGACCGATGCGGCTCATGCCGGCGGCGTGTCGGGCGAAGCCCTACACCTGCATCTGCGCCCCGACGACCACGACTGGTACCGTGAAACCGGCCGTGAATGGATGCCACTCGTTAGTTTCGACGCGGTGGTCATGCGCAAGGACCCGCCCTTCGATTTCGAATACCTGACCGCCACTTGGCTGCTCGAACGGGCCGAAGCCGAAGGGGTGCGCGTCTTCAACCGGCCGCGTGCCCTGCGCGATCACTCGGAAAAGCTGGCGATCATGGAATTCCCGGACTTTGCGCCGCCGACCCTGGTCAGCAGGGACATGGCGCAACTCCAGCATTTTATCGATGAGGAACGCGATGTCATCCTCAAGCCGCTCGATGGTATGGGTGGCAGCCAGATTTTTCGCGTCCATCGCAATGACCCCAATCGCAACGTCATCCTCGAGACGCTGACCCAAGAAGGAGCGCGAACCATCATGGCCCAACGCTACCTACCGGAAATCTCTGTCGGCGACAAACGTATCCTGCTTATCGCAGGCCAGCCAGTGCCATGGTGCCTGGCCCGCATCCCCAAGGCCGGCGAAACACGCGGCAACCTGGCAGCCGGCGGCACAGGCATTGCACAGGAACTGTCAGGGCGTGACCGGCAAATCGCCGAAGCACTCGGCCCAGTGCTGTTCAAGCGAGGCCTGATGCTGGTTGGTCTCGACGTCATCGGCAATCACCTCACCGAAATCAACGTCACCAGTCCGACCTGCATGGTCGAGATTCGCCAGCAGTCGGGTTTCGATGCCGCCGGGGCCTTCATCACCGCGATCGAGCACGCATGCGGACTATCGTAAAACTATTTCTGCTCACTTGGTTTGCCGTCCTGCTGGTTGCCTGCGGCCGCACCCCGCTCCAGGAACAACAAGCCTATGTCTTCGGCACGCGCGTCGAGGTCATCGTCGTCGGTGACGATCCTGAGCAAGGCCGCAAAGCCATTGCCGCCGTGCTACGCGAATTCGACCGCCTGCACCGCGCCTATCATGCTTGGCAACCGTCGGAACTGAGCGCCCTCAACGATGCCATCGCTGCCGGCCTGCCGCATGTGGTCAGCCCCGAACTGGCCAGCTTCATCCGTGAAGCGCAAACCCTGTCGCAACAAGGCAATTTCCTGTTCGACCCGGGTATTGGCCGCCTGATCAAACTGTGGGGATTTCAAGCCGACGAATTCAAGGCGGAGTTGCCGCCCGAGGCCGACATCAGGGCTTGGCTAGCCAGCAAACCTTCTATCGCCGACATCCGCATTGACGGCAACACTGTTAAAAGCCGCAACCGCCAGGTCGCCCTCGATTTCGGCGGGTACCTGAAAGGCGTCGCCCTTGACCGGGCGGCCCAAATCCTCCGCGAGATGGGCATCCACAACGCGCTGATCAACATTGGCGGCAACATCATGGCCTTGGGCAGCAAGGAAGGGAAAAAATGGCGGGTTGGCATCCAGCATCCACGTCAGCCCGGTCCGCTTGCCACCGTGACGCTGGATGATGGTGAAGCCATTGGCACCTCTGGCGACTACCAGCGCTTCTTCGAAGTCGATGGTCAACGCTATGCGCATCTGCTCGACCCACGTACCGGTCGGCCGGCCAACCATACACAGGCAGTCACCGTTTTGATTCCGGCCGGCCCAAAGGCCGGCACCCTCTCCGATGCAAGTTCCAAGCCCATTTTTGTCGCCGGACCGGACAACTGGCGCGATATGGCGCGCAAAATGGGTGTCGGTTTCGTATTACGCGTCGACAGCGATAATCATATTTTCGTCACCGAAGCTCTGCACAAGCGGCTCGAATACCTTGGCAAGGAGCAACAAATTACGGTCGTGCCATAAGTTTCGAGCATACCGGCAAGCCCTCCCGATACGCCGTGTGGATATCTCGTTACAATGCGGACAAAGTATAAAAATTTGTCTTTGAGAACAGGCGACACTCGACAACGTGAATAAGGGAGGAGAAGGAATGCTGCGCGGTGTTTCCTTCAAGAAACCGGGGTTCGCCAACAGTCTGATACTGCGTATCGGCCTATTGATATTGCTGGCTCTCGCCGCGTTCACGTTCAGCCTGTATCGCCTCATCGGCCAACCAACCGTGGATCGGCTGGCCAGAACCCAAATGGAGCGTGCCGCCGAACAGCTCGAAGCCCGTTTTGCTCGTCTGCTCAAGACCGTCGAGATCACTCTGCGCAGCAGCCAGGGTTGGGGTAAAAACGGCGATCTCGATCAGGATCATCTCCTGCGTTTCAACGAATTCTTTTTCCCGATCATCGCCAACCACGGCGAAATCACCTCCGTCATCTTCGCGCACGAATCGGGGCGCGAGATCCTCCTGCTGATGACCGATGATGGGCGCTGGATCAACCGCATATCGAATCCGGCAGAATGGGGTAATCACACATATTGGATCACCTGGAACACCAACCGCG
>JAGWUW010000566.1 GCA_028868235.1 Betaproteobacteria bacterium
CCAAACATTCGTCGGGATGCTATCTAATGAAAATGCCTAAACCCCGGTTTTCCAGTCTTGGTTAACGGGACATCATTGTTCGGGATTCGAACTCTCACGATTGCGGCGCTATGGGCAGATCATGAGGCGCCAATAGGCGGCAATGGCGGAGACGGAGGGATTCGAAGTGATGATACAATTTTCTGATTTATAAGCGGCCATATCGCGATCAAATATCTTTGTGCCCCCAAGGGTGCCCCGAAATGCAAGTCGAACAACGTCGATGTGAGTCGCCCTGGAATTGCCGGAGGCCCTAACCCCTAAGAGGAAGGGTCAACGATGAGCAAGACGACGAACAAGTTTGCACCTAGGGTTCGTGAGCAGGCGGTGTGCATGTGACCGGCCCCGCTGAGTTGTCCGTGCTGATTGTTAGTTCAGAACCGTCTCTGGCGCCTTGGTTGTCCGCAGGAGGAGCGAAGCGGAACCGGAGGGCAGCCATGGCGGTGATGCCGCTTCCGGAGCCGGAGGCGGATAGCCAAGCGAACTATACGGCCTAATGGTGTTCTAGTGTTTGCGCCAGCCCTCGATCAGGATCCGAGCTTCGTCCAGTGTGCAGAAAATTTCCCCGTTCAAGCGCTCGTGGCGCATCGAGCCGTTGAAGGACTCAAAGTAGCCATTTACCCATGGGCTGCCGGGTGTAAGGTAGAGCGTCTTCACACCGATCTTCGCCAGCCATTGCTGCACGAAATTGGCGACAAATTCAGTACCGTGATCTGATCGTATTTTCGCCAGCGGACCGCGAGTGACTAACAAGTCAGCAAGTGCTGCCAGCACGTTCTCACTTCGCAACCGCCGCGCAGAGCCAGTCACCCCCGGCTGGCCTCGTCGATGATCGACAGGATGCGGAACTTGCGACCGTCGTGGGTCTGAGGATGCGCACCGAGGGCAGTAATCCGTCCACTTCCATCCGATCAAACAAGCGCTGCAAGTACGAGCGCTTCCTGTCCAACCAGGAAATAGCGCGCCTGGGCGACGTACTGCGCCGCAAGCTGCGCGCCCATCCGCTCCACAGCACAATTGTCCATTTGCTTCTGCTGACCTGGTGCCGCGTCTCTGAGATCAAGGATCTGACATGGGGCGAGGTGAAGGGAGAGAGGTTGCTCCTGCACGACAGCAAGACCGGCCCGCGCACGGTCTGACTGGGCGACGAGGCGCAGATGCTGCTCGCATCGCTCGAACGGCGCGGCAGCTCGGATCGCTTGTTTCAGAACAAGCTAACCGAGCGCCCTGTCGCCCAAATACAGGTTCTGGGCGGAGGTGAGGACTGAGGCCAGCTTGCCCGGCGTGCGCTTGCACGACCTGTGCCACAGCTTTGCCAGCCATGTCGCCGCGCGATCAGTCCTGCCAGCCAATCATCATCGCCTTGGTTTCGGTGAATGCCTCTACCCCGCTACGGCCATTCTCGCGCCCGATGCCAGACTGCTTGTAGCCGCCGAATGGCAAGGCGAACTCCATGCCCGAACCGTTAACCTTGACCGAACCCGAGCGAAGTCGCCCGGCCAGGCCCTGGGCGCGCGGGAGGCTCGAGGTCCAGACATAGGCTGACAAGCCATAATCGCTGGCGTTGGCGATCCGCGCGAGTTCATCCGGGCTTTCGTCGGAAAAGCGCATCACGCTAAGGACCGGGCCGAAGATTTCCTCGCGCACGATCCGCATGTCGGGGCGGGCATCGACGAAGACCGTGGGGTTGACGAAGTGACCTAGGCCGTCAGGCGCAT
>JAGWUW010000567.1 GCA_028868235.1 Betaproteobacteria bacterium
ACATCGTCGATGAAAGCGCTTTCGGTGATTTCCAGTTCCAGCGCGGAGGCCGGCAAGCCGGTCTCGGCCAGCACTTCGCCGATCATTGTGATCAGGTTTGGCTGGCGGAACTGGCGGGTGGACAGGTTGACCGCCACGCGTAACGGCAACAGCCCGAGGTCGCGCCAGACCTTGGTTTGCAGACTGGCGGTGCGCAACACCCATTCGCCGATTGGCACGATCAGCCCGCTTTCTTCGGCAATCGGAATGAATTCGAGCGGTGACACCTGCCCGAAATCCGGGTTGTGCCAGCGCAGCAAGGCTTCCATTCCCAGCATCTGGCCACTGTCCAGACTGATCTGTGGCTGGTAGTAAACGCTCATTTCCTGGTGCTCGAGTGCATCGCGCATTGCAACTTCGAGGCCCAGGCGACGCGCCGCGTCGGCATCCATTTCCGGCGAATAGAAGCGGAAGGTGTTGCGCCCGCCCTCTTTCGCACGGAGCAGTGCAATATCGGCACATTTGAGGAGAATCTCGCTGCTGTCGCCGTTCTTCGGGGCGACGCTGATGCCGATGCTGGCAGTGATCGTTACCGACTGACCATTGACGACGACCGGAACGGAAATCGCTTCGAGCATGCGCTGGGCCAGCGATATGGCATCGCGCTCATGCCCCAGGCTCCCCATCACGAAACCGAACTCATTGCTGCTGCGCCGTCCGACCGTATCGCCTTCTCGTACCTGCAACGATAGGCGGCGGGCGACCTCGATCAGCACCTCGTCGCCAACGGGCGGGCCGAGGGTATCGTTGATAGCCCGGAAGCGGTCGAGGTCGAGCAGGATTACGGCAGTGCCGCGCTCAAAGCGTCGGGCACTCATCAGTGACTGTTCCAGGCGGTCGGCGAACAGGCCGCGATTGGGCAAGCCGGTCAGGCTGTCGTAGCTGGATAGGTATTGAATACGCTCGGCCGCTTCCCGGCGTTCCGACAGGTCGCTGTATATGGCGACAAAATGGGTCACTCCCCCTTCCGGGTTTTTCAACGCCGAGATGTTTACCCACTCGCTGTACAGCGCCCCGTCCTTGCGTCGGTTGGTGATTTCACCCTGCCAGTTACCGTAGAGCTTGATCTTGCTCCAGATATCCTGAAAGAACGCCGTCGAGTGTATCCCTGACTTCAGGATCTTGGGCGTGCGGCCGACCACTTCGCTGTTCTCGTAGCCCGTGACCTGGGTAAATGCTTCATTTACCAGCAGGATGTTGCTTTGCGCGTCGGTGATGCAAATACCGTCGCGGATGCGTTGGAAGACCATGCCCGTCAGCAGTCGCTCGGCTTCGGCGACCTTGCGTGCGCTAATGTCGCTCAGCGTGCCAAGGGATAATTCGACACGTCCATCGGGTGCGTAGCGGACCCCCCGTCCGCGGCCTTCGATCCATAACCAGCGACCGTCCTGATGACGTACCCGATATTCCGTGAGGACGATGCCCCGCTCTATTTGCAAACGATCGAAACTTTGTGCGGCGCGTGCCAGGTCTTCGGGGTGCACACGGGTGAGAAAGGCGGCCAGGGTTTCCGGCGCGCTTTCCAGGCCGAACATGTTGCCCAGCGAGGCGCTCCATTCCAGCCTCCCGGTAGCGTGCTCGAATTCCCATATGCCGAAACCGGATGATTCCAATGCCAGTTGCAGGCGAGTTTCAAGTTGCGCATTTTCACTGACCCGGCGTTCTACCTCCTCCTCCAGCCATTGCTTCTGGCTGGCCAGAAGGTCCCGGGCCT
>JAGWUW010000568.1 GCA_028868235.1 Betaproteobacteria bacterium
CGCTCGCCGAGATAGATGGCGTTCTTGAATTCGTCGGCCAGCACCTGGATTTCCACGTGACGCGGATTTTCCAGATACTTTTCCATGTAAACCGCCGGATTGCCGAAGAAGCTGTTGGCTTCCTGGCGGGTCAGTTGGACGGCATTGACCAGCGCGGCTTCGGTATGCACGACGCGCATGCCACGACCACCGCCGCCACCGGCAGCTTTGATGATCACCGGATAACCGACGGCACGGGCAATCTTGACGATTTCTTTGGGATCTTCAGGCAAGGCACCGTCGGAGCCTGGCACGCAAGGCACGCCAGCAGCCTTCATGGCATCCTTGGCCGACACCTTGTCGCCCATCAAGCGGATGGTTTCTGCTTTAGGACCAATAAAGACGAAGCCGGAGGTTTCAACGCGCTCGGCAAAGTCGGCATTTTCGGACAGGAAACCATATCCGGGGTGAATGGCTTGGGCATCGGTCACTTCGGCGGCGGAAATGATCGCCGGTACGTTCAGATAGCTCAGCGACGAAGCAGCCGGGCCAATACAGACCGATTCGTCGGCCAGCTTGACGTACTTGGCTTCGCGGTCAGCTTCGGAGTGCACAACGACCGTCTTGATACCCAGTTCGCGGCAGGCGCGCTGGATGCGGAGGGCGATCTCCCCCCGGTTGGCGATGAGGACTTTCTCGAACATGATGGCTGTCTCAGCCGATCACGAACAGTGGTTCGCCGAACTCGACCGGTTCACCGTTATCAACGAGGATGGCCTTAATCACGCCAGAGGCATCGGCTTCAATTTCGTTGAGAAGCTTCATGGCTTCGATGATGCACAGGGTGTCGCCCTGCTTGACGGTCTGACCGACCTGCACGAAGGCATCGGCACCCGGCGACGGCGAACGGTAGAATGTACCAACCATCGGCGACTTGACGACGTGGCCTTCCGGTATCTCGTCCTCATCATCCAGGTTGACCGACGAAGCAGCCGGTGCGCCGCCCACGACAGGCATGGCGGCCGGCATCACATATTGCTGCATCGGGGCAGCAGCAACGGCACCGTAATGCTTGGCGATACGCACCTTCTCCTCGCCTTCGGTGACTTCCAGTTCCGAGATACCGGATTCCTGAACGAGGTCGATGAGTTTCTTGAGTTTGCGCAGATCCATGAAGTACTCCTTTTGATTGCGTCCGCAGAACGCAAAAGCAGCCGGCCGAAGCCTGGCTATTCGATATTAAGCTTGTTGAGCAGGTATTCGAGGGCGAGCAGATAACCCTCATGACCCAGGCCGCAGATGACGCCGATTGCCAGGTCGGAAAAATACGAGTGATGCCGGAAAGGCTCACGGGCGTGCACATTGGACAGATGCACTTCGACGAAGGGAATAGCAACTGCAGACAAAGCATCGCGCAGCGCCACGCTGGTGTGCGTGTAGGCAGCCGGATTGATGATGATCGCCCGCACGCCCTGTTCTCGAGCAGCATGAATGCGTTCGATCAATGCTCCTTCGTGATTGCTCTGAAAAGACTCCAGATCGACACCAGCCCGCTCAGCCATCCGGGCCAGAGCCATATCGATGTCGGAGAGGGTGACGCTGCCATAGTGCTCCGGCTCGCGGGTGCCCAACAGATTCAGGTTGGGGCCATGCAGGATCAGGATGCGGGACTTTTCGACTGACTTGGAAGTAGATTTTCGCTTCGTCATAGCTGCAAGTTTGCCGCAAATCGCAGCATTTTGTCCAGCTTATTCCGAAATCAAGACCCTGAG
>JAGWUW010000569.1 GCA_028868235.1 Betaproteobacteria bacterium
AGCGCCCGCGATTGCCTCGACATCCAGAGCGGCGCCAAGGCCATGGAGAAGGCGGCGCGCGACCTGCGTCTGTCGGTCGGCGTCGATGCCGGGCGCTTCTCCTACGACCAGCTACAGGAGCGGCCGGAGTTCGCCCCGGCACTGAAACTGCTTGACGAAGAGGTCGCCAAGTTCGCCGCCATCCTCGAAACCCAGGCCCAGCGGGCCGAAGGCATCGAGAAGTGCTGGCAACGTGCTCTGGAACTGCAACAGCGCCTCGCCCAGTGGCAGAACCTTGCTGACCTCGGCTATGTGCGCTGGGGCGAAGCCTTCACCCAGTCGCTACAGCTGAACTCGACGCCGCTCAAGGTCGCCGACATCTTCCGCAAGCAAATGGGCGGTCATCCGCGGGCCTGGATCTTTACCTCGGCCACCTTGGCGGTGCAGGGCAAGTTCCACCACTACTGCGCCGAACTCGGCCTCGGCGACCCTGATTCCGCCTGCTGGCACAGCCCCTTCGACTATGGCGAGCAGGCCGTGCTCTACGTGCCGCTCGGCATGCCCGACCCGAATGCCTGGAACTACACCGAGACGGTGGTCGAAGCGGCCTGGCCAGCGGTCAAGACGGCCAAGGGCGGTGCTTTCTTCCTGTGCACCAGCCTGCGCGCCATGCGCCGCACGCACGAACTGCTCAAGGCAAAAATCGAGGATGAAGGACTCGACATTCCTTTGCTGGTCCAGGGCGAGGGCAGCAAGAACGACCTGCTGCAGCGCTTTCGCAGCCACGGCAATTCCATCCTGGTTGGCAGCCAGAGTTTCTGGGAAGGTGTCGATGTGCGGGGCGAAGCCTTGTCGCTGGTCGTCATCGACAAGATTCCGTTTGCTCCGCCCGACGACCCGGTGCTGTCTGCCCGCATCGAGCAGATGAAGCGCGAAGGTCGTAACGCCTTCATCGAATACCAGTTGCCGCGCGCCGTGATTAACGTCAAGCAGGGGGCAGGACGCCTGATCCGCGACGAAAACGACAAGGGTGTGCTGATGATCTGCGATCCCCGACTCATATCAAAGCCGTATGGCCGCAAGGTCTGGCAAAGTCTTCCCCCAATGAAGCGCACCCGCGAGCTGCAGGTTGTCCTCGACTTTTTTGCTAATCGATGAAAAATACTTTCGATCAACTTCGCGAACGCCAGCCGCAATTGTTCTCGGGCGCGTCAATCACCATTGACGCCGTTACGATGCAGGCGATAGCCGATCTCATCGCTGCCATCGAGGCAGTTATCGCACTGCCGGCCTTCCAGGCTCATGCGCTGGCCCAGTCGCCGGAAATTGCCCGCATGCCCGTCAAGGCGCACGGCGTGTTCATGGGCTACGACTTCCACCTTACCGAGAGCGGCCCCCGGCTGATCGAAATCAATACCAACGCCGGAGGCGGGCTACTCAACGCCTACCTGCTGGCCGCCCATAGCCAGGCGGCTGCCGGGGCGCGCATCCGAGACGATTTCGTTGCCATGTTCCGCGAAGAGTGGCGGCTGGCACGCGGCGATGCCCCGTTGCGCCGCATCGCCATCGTCGACGAAAAACCGGCTGAGCAGTTCCTGGCACCGGAATTCATCCTGTTCAAAGAGCTGTTCGAGCAGCACGGCATCGCCGCGGTGGTGTGCGACCCCGGCGAACTGGAACGCGATGGAGACACACTGAACCATGCCGGCCAGCCCATCGATCTGATCTACAACCGGATGACCGATTTCGCCCTCGACGCTACAGAGAACG
>JAGWUW010000570.1 GCA_028868235.1 Betaproteobacteria bacterium
ACACCTGAAAGTTGGCCTGCCAGACGCGCTCAATGTGCGGAATCAGGAAGGCATCCCGGCGAGCCCGGGTACTGAGCAGCGCAGGATCACGCTGGCGTGCGGCATGGCGCCAGTAAGCGGACGGGGCGACCCGCAACAACGTGCAGATCGGCTCGACCCCGAAACGCTCACGGTGCTGGTCGATAAACGACCTCACTTCTTCTTGAGGCGGTCGAGCTCCGCCTGCGCGAAAAACGCACTGGCCAATCGCAGAATCTCGTTGGCCTGGCGCAATTCCTTGTTCTCGCGTTCCAGTGCCTTGATGCGCTCACGCTCAGCGGTCGGAATGCCATCACGCACGCCGGTATCGACTTCATGTTTCTTGACCCACTCGTGCAAGGTCACCGTTGAACAGCCAATCATCGGCGCTATCGACTCTACGGCTGCCCACAGCGATGGCCGATCCTTACGCGCTTCCTGCACCAGCCGTACGGCACGCTCTCTGACTTCCGGGGAATATTTGTTCGTCTTGCTCATGGCTCCATTCTCTCAAGAAATGGAGCCTCCTCAATTCCCGGGGCGATTCAGTGGCGCCGCGAATCCGGACATCCGGTTAAGTGAATTCTCTGCTTCAATGGGCGATGGAAATCGCCAGCCAAGGAGCAGAAACAATGAGAAGACCCCGCCGTAACCACACAGCCGCGTTCAAGGCCAAGGTGGCAATCGCCGCCCTCAAGGGTGATGAAACGCTTGCCGCGTTAGCGGAGAAGTTTGACGTTCATCCGAATCAAATCACGCAATGGAAGACGCAACTGCTGGAGAACGCCTCCGGCGTCTTCGCCACGGCAGCCGAGAAGCAGGCAGCCACGCCCGACCTGAAGGACTTGCATGCAAAGATCGGCCAGCAGGCGCTGGAGATTGATTTTTTGGCCGGCGCGCTCGGTCGCATCGGCGATGCGAGCGCAAAGAAATGATCGACAAGGCCCACGATCTGCCTGTTGTCAGGCAAGCCCAGTTGCTCGAACTCTCCCGCTCCTCGGTCTATTACCAGGCACAGCCGACGTCAGAGAGCGATCTGAAGCTGATGCGGCGAATCGATGAATTGCACCTGGAACATCCCTTTGCCGGCGCACGGATGCTGCGCGACATGCTCAAGCTCGAAGGCCATGAAATCGGCCGCAAGCATGTCAGCACGCTGATGAAGAAGCTCGACATCCAGGCCATCTACCGCAAGGCCAACACCAGTCGGCGCTATCAGGCGCACCGCATCTATCCTTACCTGTTGCGGAATCTGACCATCGACCGCCCAAATCAGGTCTGGGCCATGGATACGACCTACATCCCGATGCGCCGGGGCTTCGTCTATCTGAGCGCGGTGCTCGACTGGGCTACTCGCCGGGTTCTGGCTTGGCGCCTGTCGAACAGCCTGACGGCAGATCCCTGTGTGGATGCTCTGGAAGAAGCCATCATGAAGTACGGCCGACCAGAAATCATGAACACCGACCAAGGCAGCCAATTCACCAGCTCAGCCTTCATCGGCCTGCTTCAGGAACACAGTATTCAGGTCAGCATGGATGGCAAGGGGTGCTGGCGGGACAACGTCTTCGTCGAACGCCTCTGGAAATCGGTCAAGTACGAGGAAATTTACCTGCACGGCTACGATACCGTTTCCGAGGCTCGGCAAGCATTGACCCGCTACTTCGATTTCTACAATCGCCGGCGCCCGCACTCAACGCTTGACGGGCAAACCCCGGATACGGCTTACTT
>JAGWUW010000571.1 GCA_028868235.1 Betaproteobacteria bacterium
TCGTTTAATCGCCTTGACTTCGATCATTCGAATGCCAAAGCGCGTATTGTCCTCATCGAGAACCGTGATCTCGCCGAGGCCGATCTGGCGGCCATTGACGATGACTTCCACCGGTTCGCCGATCTTGCGGTCGAGTGCGATCGTCGCACCTTCCGTCAGGTTCATCAGTGTCGCGACGTGCATATGGCTGCTTCCCAACACGATTTGCACGTCGATTGGAATGTCCATGATGAGGTCGAGATTGGCGTGGAGTGCGCTGCCCGCCGCATGGCTGGACTGCGCGGCGCCGCCAAAATCGGATCCCATGCCGCCGCCGAACCCGCCACCAAACTGGGAAAGGTCGGCGTCACCCATGCCGCCGCCCGGCGCAGCATCAAAATCGAATCCACCACCCTCGCCGAGATCCGGCAAGCCGCCCTCGGCATCGCTTTTCAGCACGCCGCGCAGACTATCGATCTGATCATCCAGGCCATTGTCGAGATCTGGAGCCGCATCAGACGAGAAATTCGCGAGGATATCATCCTCGGCGGGAGTTTCTCCGGTTTTCGTCGTCTGTTTTGCCATGCCCGTTTTATTCCAGTTCAAACTTGCGCCAGGCGTGACCGGGTGGCCAGCGGGCAGGCGCATACATGTCAAAGATTCCCAACCACCCGCATAGGGCGTTGGCTTTGCAGAATCCTAAGCTGATTCTTCTTTAAAAACGATTGCTTCGCCTGCTCGAATGAGACCGTTTCGGGCTGATTTTTTGTCGGCGTGGCATGTCGGACTCTCTCTCGCTGCGACCCCGAAAGGGCCAAAGGTCGACGGAGGCCGCGAGAGAGATGCCAATGCTTCGATCGGCGTCAGCTGATCAGATGCTCCAGCAGGTCGGTCTCGGTCGAATAGGTGTCCGTCACGCGCACGGTATAACGCGCGCCGCTGCGTCCGAATTCGCCGAAATAGAGTTCCTTGCCGTTCGCATTCACCTGGACCTTCACGTCGCTGAAATCCTGGAACGGGATGACGTCGCCCACCTGCAGCTTGCTGATGATGCCCAGCGTCTGGGTTTGCAGGTTGATCCGTGCCTCGACCGCGACCTGCGAGCGCTCCACTTGCTCCTTGATCTGCTCCGTCCATTCCTTCTTGGCCCGTCCGGCGGCTGTGGATTTGGCGGTGGTGACCTTTGTTTTCAGGAGATTTCTCTGCGGCACCGCGAGGTGGAGCAGGGATTCCGTCTTGCCGAAATTGATGATGAGGCTGATCAGGACCGCATTCGGATCCCGATAGCCCTCCGGCGGCTTCGGCCGGTCGCCGGCATTGTAGGGATTGCCGAGAACAGGTTCGAAATTGCCTCCCGTCGCGACGGCGGTGCGCAGGACATTGGCGACCTTGGAGAAGATCATCTCCGTCAGGTCGAGTTCGATCTTTGACAGAACCCGCTCGGTTGGAGGCTCGATCAGTTCGGGCGGTGCGCCCAGCATGGCCTCGACCAGCGTCATCACGAAGGCGCTGCCGCAGCCCATGGTGAACTCTGGGCACCACCCGCGGAGCGCGGCGTCGCACAGCGCGACCGTTTCACCGAGCTCGGCCAAAAGCTCCTGCTTCAAGCCCGTTTTCAACCCGCCAAATCGGATCTCGATCTTATAGCCTGTCTCGCTGTGGAAGATATCGGGAAGATATTCGATGTAGGCCGCCGTCAGTTCCGAACATATGCGCTCGAGGCTTGCCGCGTCACCGAGCTCGCCGGTCATCCTGGCGAGGAG
>JAGWUW010000572.1 GCA_028868235.1 Betaproteobacteria bacterium
TCGTCGGGCATGTTAGGCGCCTGCATTTTTGTCTTGCCACATGGGCGCAGGCTCGTCCCGGTCCAACAGGCAGTCGATGAAGGCGCGGAGCGCCGGTTGAGAGTGGCGACGACTCGAATAGTAGAGGTAGAGGCCTGGATGGGTAATTGACCAGTCTTTCAGGACACGCTTGAGCCGTCCATCCGCAATTGCCTCGCCGACGCGATCATCGTCGTAAGCGTAGAGGATTCCGAGACCCTGCAATGCCCCTTCGATGACGACGTCCTGATGATTCGAGATCAGCGTCCCATCCACGGCCATGTCAAGCTTCTTGCCGTTCTTCTCGAATTCCCATCGATAGATTCTGCCACTGCCTGGAAAGCGCCAATTGATGCAAGCATGACGGTGCAGGTCGGCTGGTGTCTCGGGCTCTCCGCGCCGCGCAAGGTAGTCCGGTGACGCGAGGGCAAGCATCTTTACGTCAGGGGTGAGGCGTACGGCAATCATGTCTTTCTCGATGCGTTCGCCGACGCGAATGCCTGCGTCAAATCGACCTGCAACAATATCGGAGAGGCCATCGTCGATCACAATGTCGAGCACAACATCCGGATGCGTCCGGTGAAACCGGCCGAGCCGCGGCGCAATGATCTTCTTCGCCGCCATGCCTAAGGTGTTGATGCGCAAAGTTCCCGCTGTCCGGCCGGTCGCCGCGATCGCCTCGGCGACCGCCGCATCCATCTCCTCGATCATCGGCGCGACGCGTTCGTAGAGGCGAGCCCCCGCCGCCGTCGGCGCCACACTTCGTGTCGTGCGATTGAGCAGCCGCACGCCGAGTCTGCCCTCGAACTGACGGATGGTCTGGCTCAGGGCAGAGGCGGATTGCCCAAGGCGATCGGCGGCCCGCGCGAAACTCGCGCATTCCACGACGGCCGCAAAGGCTTTCAATTCGGCAAATTCCGACCCACGCATTATGTATTAAACGCTAAATAATTCAATTAGATTATAGGTGATTCTATAAGTTGCAGGGAGCGGATATAGTGACTTCATTGCCAAAAGCAGGAGACTGCCATGACCGAACTGATTCTTCCCGAACCGATTGCCACCTACTTCGACGCCGACACCCGCGATAGCGAAAGCGTGGCGCGCTGCTTTGCACAGGCAGCCGTCGTCATTGACGAGAGGCAAACCCATTCCGGTCGCGAGGCCATCAAGGCTTGGAAAGCTGCGGCGTCCGCCAAGTACTCGTACAGCAGCGAACCCTTCGCCCTGGAGCAAGAGGACGAGCGATACATCGTTACCAGCCGGCTGACTGGCAATTTCCCCGGCAGCCCGGTCGATTTGCGGTACGCCTTCCGCCTCGAAGGCGGCAAGATCACCTCCCTGGAGATCACGCCATGAGCTTCGATCTGGAGTTGACTGATCGGCGCGTACTGGTAACCGGTGGCACAAAGGGCATTGGTGCCGCGGTTGTACAGACTCTGCGTGATGCCGGAGCGCAGGTCGTGGCCACAGCGCGCTCCGCCCCTTCTCTGCCGGTCGACGGCGTACGTTTTCTTGCCGCTGATCTTATGACGGCCGAGGGTGCCAACGCAGTGGCCCAGTCGGTGCTGCAGCAGCTTGGCGGCGTCGACATTCTCGTCCACGTGCTCGGTGGCTCCAGCGCCCCGAGTGGCGGATTCGCGGCACTGGATGACACTGCGTGGTTGAATGAGATCAACCAGAACCTGATGCCGGCAGTTCGTCTCGATCGCGCTTTGCTGC
>JAGWUW010000573.1 GCA_028868235.1 Betaproteobacteria bacterium
ACTGTCGTCAGCTTGGGCGGCGCATACAACGTGACCAGTCAGTTGACCCTGCGTGCCGGTCTGAACATTGCCGACAACCCGATTCCGGACAGCAAGGTCAACGCCTTGTTCCCGGCCACCATCAAGAGCCATTACACGCTCGGCGCGGGCTATGACATTGACAAGAGCAATGCCGTGAACTTCTCGTATGTCATGGCACCGGAGGTTTCCACGACGGACTCCAACGGCGTTACGGTCAAGCACGCCCAGTCCAACTGGCAACTGATGTACTCGCATCGCTTCTGATCGGGTGCGACCGTATGGGCCTTGCATCCGGTGGGTGCAAGGCCTTTTCATTTTGTTTTTTCGCTGACTTGCCCTATCCTGCAACCCATGCGCACCTATCCCGCCCTCCTGAGCCTTCTGGCCTTTTCCGCGTTTGCCGAGCCCGCCGTCTTCCACGGCGCCGATCTCAAGCAAGGCGAGCAGCTGATCGCGGAACACAAGTGCGCGGCCTGTCATGCGCAGAAGGCGGGCGGGGACGGCAGCGCGATCTACCGGCCCCAGGGGCGTATCAGCAATGCGGCCTTTCTGCGCGGCATGGTCGAGCAGTGCAACACCGAACTGAACCTGGGCATGTTTCCCGAAGAGGTCACCTCGGTCGCGGCGGTGCTGAATCGTGATCATTACCATTTCACAAAGTAAAAGCCGACCCTGATCCTCAGGATTGATCTGGGTCAGGGTAAATCCCTAAAGCCATCCTTCGTAGAATCTATATATTCACGTATACGAATATGTAGAATCAGCGAATGACGAACGAAGCAGCACCGGAGATCACGGGCGCGGAGGACTACGAAGCCGCTGCGGAGCTGTTTGGAGTTCTTTCGACGCCCATCCGCCTGCGCATCATCGGCGCCTTGTGCGGGGGTGACGAAAAGAACGTTTCTCAATTGCTGCACGAGATCGAGGTTTCGCAGCCCAACATGTCGCAGCAACTCAATGTGCTGTACAGGGCAGGGGTGGTGGACAAGCGGCGCGATGGTGCGCAGATGTACTACCGCATCGCCGACGAAACGGTGGTGCGGGTGTGCAAGGCGGTTTGCACGCAGGTTCGCAAAACTGAGAAAGAGGGGCGCCAGGCGCAGTCTGACTGAGCCGAAACGCCGCAAAGAGATCGCCAGTCATTGGCAAGATAGCAAGGAGTGTGTGATGCAGGAAGACTTGATCTCGGGCAGGATCCGCAAGGCGCCCGAGAATTTTCTGACCCAGGACGGGATCAAGACCGTCTTTGCCGAGGCCAAGCAGGGCCGACGCAATTTCATCCGTAACGCGTTTGCGGCCGCCGCCGCGACCGCCGCCGGTACCGCCGCGCTGGCCCAGGGCAACCCCGTGCCGAGCGAGGGTGGCGATCCCAACATCCTGAACCTGCCCGAGCACAGCACCGGCCTGGGTCAGGGTGTGGCCTCGGACGGCGGCTACGGCCATCCGTCCAAGTACGAAGCCAACGTCCAGCGTCGTCAGAGCCCCGGCCTGACGCAGACCACCCAGGCTTCCGTCTCCTTCGCTCCCCTGCAATCGCTCTTCGGCATCATCACGCCCAGCGGACTGCACTTCGAGCGTCACCACCAGGGCTGGTGGGACATCGATCCGTCCAAGCACCGCCTGATGATCAACGGCATGGTCAAGTCGCCCAAGGTCTTCACCATGGACGAGATCATGCGCCTGCCGTCCGTCTCGCGCATCCACTTCATCGAGTGCGG
>JAGWUW010000078.1 GCA_028868235.1 Betaproteobacteria bacterium
CGGCAGCCTGTTTGTGAGCGCTGCGCTGGCTCTGCTGGCTGGTTTTCAGCAGGCGGGCGATGTGCTGGTAATGGCCGGACTGGCCCTGTTTGTGATCGCGCTGGTGCAAGCTGTGCGCGTGCAGCGTTCAACGCGGTAAAATCGCGGTTTTTCGCTTTCCAGGTTTTCGCCATGCGCTATATCTCGACCCGCGGCAACGCCGCGCCCCAGGCTTTCTGCGACATCCTTCTCGGTGGCCTGGCCCCGGATGGCGGCCTTTACCTGCCGGAAATCTACCCGCAAATTACCCGCGCCGAGCTCGATGCTTGGCGCAAGCTGTCGTATGCCGATCTGGCCTACGAAATCCTGTCCAAGTTCATCACTGACATTCCGGCAGTCGATCTCAAGGCGCTGGTCGCCAAGACCTACACTGCGCAGGTTTATTGCCATACCCGGAACGGTGGCGACGCGGCCCAGATCACGCCGCTGACCAAACTGGAAGACGGCCTGTATACGCAGGAACTGTCCAACGGCCCGACCCTGGCCTTCAAGGACATGGCCATGCAGTTGCTCGGCAACCTGTTCGAGTACGTGCTCGACAAGCGCGGCCAGTCGATCAACATCCTCGGCGCCACCTCGGGCGATACCGGTTCGGCCGCCGAGTACGCCATGCGCGGCAAGCATAACGTCAAGGTCTTCATGCTGTCGCCGGACGGCAAGATGAGCGCCTTCCAGCGCGCCCAGATGTATTCGCTGCAGGATGCCAACATCTTCAACATTGCCGTTACCGGCATGTTCGATGACGCGCAGGACATTGTGAAGGCGGTGTCCAACGATGCCGAATTCAAGGCCAAGTACAAGATCGGCGCAGTCAATTCGATCAACTGGGCCCGCGTTGCGGCACAGATCGTCTATTACTTCCAGGGCTACTTCCTGGCAACCCAAAGCAATGACGAGCAGGTGGCTTTCACCGTGCCGTCCGGGAACTTCGGTAATATTTGTGCCGGCCATATCGCCCGCCAGATGGGCTTGCCGATTGCTCGTCTGGTACTGGCAACCAACGAAAATGACGTGCTCGACGAGTTCTTCCGTACTGGGGTTTATCGTCCGCGTACCTCTGTGGAAACCAGTGTTACCTCCAGTCCGTCAATGGATATCTCCAAGGCTTCCAATTTCGAGCGCTTTGTTTTCGATTTGGTTGGTCGCGACCCCGCCGTTATCCGCGAGTTGTGGTCCAAGGTCGACAAGGGTGAAGCCTTCGATCTGTCGGCGACGCCGCATTGGTCCAATATGTCGCAATTCGCCTTTGTGTCAGGCAAAAGCACGCACAACGATCGTATCAGAACCATCCGCTTCGCGCAGGGGCGCTACAACGTAATGCTCGATACTCATACGGCCGATGGCCTGAAGGTAGCACTGGAGAATCGTTTGGCCGGCATACCAATGGTCGTGCTGGAAACCGCACAGCCGGCCAAGTTTGAGGAAACCATCCGTGAGGCACTGGGCACCGAGCCGGTACGTCCGGCCGACTTGAAGGGGATTGAGAATTTGCCGCAGCGTGTAGTGGTGATGGCGCCGGACGTGGCGGCCATCAAGCAATTCGTGGTAGACCATATTTGAGTTTCGACCACGAGGCGTTCTGGTCGGCCCGCTATCGCAATGCGGGCGACAACTTTTTGTTTGGCACGGCGCCGAACAGATTTCTGGCTGCCCAGGCAGAACGCTTCGGAGCGGGAATGTCGGTTTTGTCGGTTGCCGACGGCGAGGGGCGTAATGCAGTTTGGCTGGCGGAGCAGGGATGTCGGGTTACAGCCACTGAAATTTCGCCAGTGGCGTTGGAAAAAGCTGCCAGACTGGCTCGAAGCCGGTATGTCAGTGTCGACTGGGTAGAAGCCGACATTCTGAACTGGGATTGGCCACAGGGTGTCTACGACGCTGTAGTCGGTATCTTCATCCAGTTCGCCACGCCGGACGAGCGATCGCGACAGATTGGCGGTATGAAACAGGCGGTGAGACCTGGTGGCTTGTTATTATTGCAAGGTTACACGCCGAAACAGCTGGAATACCGCACCGGTGGGCCATCGGCTGTGGAAAACCTGTATACCGATTCGCTCTTGCGCGAGTTGTTTGATGACTGGGAAATCCTGCTGCTTCGGGAGCACGAGGACAGCATCGAAGAGGGAACCGCGCACGTTGGTCGGTCAGCCCTGATCGACCTCGTGGCACGCAAACCTACAGGTAAATAACGGCCGGGAAAACCGCCACGGCCAGTACAAGGACCAGCCATTCAAGGTTACGACGGGCCAGGAAGCCTGTGAAATGCAGAACCAGAATCGTAATCGCGACGACATAAAACAGCGCGAACAACATTTGGAATTCCCCGTGGTTTTTTGTAATTGACCGTATGCCGGGCAATTATGACGATAAATGCCGCAAAAGCCTAGCCAATGAAGCGCATCGACAAGTCGAGCGCTTTGACGTCTTTGGTTAAAGCGCCAACGGAGATCCTGTCGACACCGGTCTCGGCAATGCCGCGTATGGTGTCGAGCGTGACATTGCCGGATGCTTCGAGAATGGCGCGGCTGGCATTGATGCGCGAGGCCTCGCGCATCATGTCCAGACTGAAATTATCGAGGAGGATCATCGTGGCACCTGCGGCCAGCGCCTGGTTCAGTTCATCAAGGTTTTCGACTTCGATCTGGATGAATTTGCAGCGCTCCTGTGCCTGCCCGGCGACTTGTTTGGCCGCTGCCATGACCTGGGCAATCCCACCCGCTGCGTGGATATGGTTTTCCTTGATCAGAATAGCGTCCCATAGGGCGAGGCGGTGGTTCCCGCCACCCCCGGCGCGGACGGCATATTTCTGGGCGATGCGTAGACCAGGGAGGGTTTTGCGGGTATCGACGACCTGCGCCTTGGTACCGGTGATCGCGTCGGCGTAGATACGCGCTTTGCTTGCTACGGCGGAGAGTAGTTGCAGGAAATTTAAGGCGCTGCGCTCAGCAGTGAGCAGGGAACGGCCATTACCGTCGATTTCACACAGTAACTGGTTCGGGGCGATACGATCGCCGTCTGCACCATGCCAAGTAACGGTTGCCGTCGGATCACAACGGCGAATGCATTCGTCAAACCAGGCTGTACCGCAGAGCACGCCGGATTCGCGGGAAATTACGGTGGCCTTGACCCGGCGCTCGCCGGGAACGAGGCTGGCCGTCAGGTCGCCGGCACCGACGTCCTCTATAAGGGCAGCTTCAACATTGCGGGAAATTTCTGCGGCAAGCGGATAGTCGAATTCGATGGACATGTCAGATCAGATGGGCAGGCGACGATGAAGGTAAGCATTTTACAGCCTCGCCTCGTCGTCGATCCATGTATTGAAGCAATGGCGAGCAGTGTCAACGATTTCTCCGGACGTCATGCCGACTGGTCCGATGCCGCGTGCGACTAAAAGATCGGCCGCAGCACCATGAAGATGCACGGCCGCCATCAAGGCCGACTCCGGTGGCCAGTTTTGGGCGAGCAAGGCGACGATTAGGCCGCACAGGACATCACCCATGCCTGCAGTAGCCATGCCGGGATTGCCGGTGGTATTGATGTGCCAACCACCGTCTGCCTTTGCAATGACCGTACCGCAGCCCTTCAGGGCAACATGGCTACGATAGCGTTCGGCGAGTTCGCAAGCAGCCTTGATTCGATCGTTCTGTACCTCGCGGACCGAGCAGTGCAGTAGTCGGGCGGCTTCGGCTGGGTGCGGAGTCAGCATGGCCGGGGCAATGCGGTTATACAGATTGCCCTCCAGGCGGCCATCTTCAGCCAACAGGTTGAGGGCATCGGCATCGAGTACTAGTTGCACCGGAGCCTTAATCGATTGTTCGAGCAGGCGGACAGCCTCGGAGGAACGACCAAGGCCCGGGCCGCAGGCCAAGGCCTGCAGATCAGCTTGCAATAGGGTGTCGGCGCGGCGCAGCATCAATTCAGGTTGCAGCAAGTCAACCGAAGGCGCCTCCGGGTCAAGCATCCCTAGATAGACGCGACCAGCTCCCAGCTTCAATGCTGCTCGGCCGGCCAGAAAGGCGGCACCGACCATCGATTTCGCACCGCCCAAGATGCCGGCGTTACCAAAGTTGCCCTTGTGGGTATTAAGGTGCCGAGCCTTCAAGTGGCCTGTGAAGTTATCGAGGCCGAGCAAATGACCATCCGCTTCGATTTCCCCGGTGATATCAAGATCCAATCGTGCGATGCGTATTTCGCCGCAGTAATCAGGGCCATCGGCTGTGTACAACCCGGGTTTTGCAGCGATGAAGCTGATCGTATGCGTGGCCTTGACTGTAGGCGACAAGCTCGTGCCGGTCTCGGCATTGAGCCCGGACGGACAATCAAGGGCAAGGACGGGGCAGGCATCGCGCTCGGCGAGACGGTTGGCGTCTGCAATCAAGGCCGCGTAGTTGTCTGCCGGTGGCCGGGTCAGGCCAATGCCGAACAGTCCATCAACGATCAAAGACCAATGTGTATCTTCCGGAATACTCGGCGTGGTTTGGATGCCGATACGGACCAGGCGCCGGTAGGCAGCCGCGGCATCGGGGGGCAATTTGTCCGGTATGCCGGCAAAAACGACGCAGACGTCGAAAAAGCGCTCGCGCAGCAGGCAAGCCACTTCGAAAGCGTCGCCACCATTGTTGCCGGGGCCTGCCAGGATGAGTATGGGGCGGTTTTTTTCGCCTGCTAACGGAGCCGCCCAATCTGCTGCGGCGGCTCCGGCGCGTTGCATGAGTGCATCGGCGCCATGCAAGGTTTCAATCTGACGTAGCTTGGCATTCAAATAAAGGGGACTGGAGGTCATATTCGTTTACGCCAAGGGCCATCGGTGTTTATTCGTTGATCCCGGCGGGCGTTTTGTCCGAGCCAACATTTCCCTCACATGTGGTTCCGAGATCATGGCGGGAAGCCGGCAGGTAGGGCAAGCGAACTTCGAAACAGCTTCCTCGGCCCAGCGTGCTGTCCACGGAGATGCTACCGCCCATCAAGTCGATCAGGCGTGAGGTGATGGCTAAACCCAGGCCGGTGCCACCAAAGCGTCGCGTCATCGAACTGTCCCCTTGCTCAAACGGGTTGAAAATGCTGTTCGATTGTTCAGAGGGAATGCCAATGCCAGTGTCAATGATCCGCAAGATGATCTGTTCGCCAACTTGTTTAGCTTCCAGCGTCACGGAGCCCCGTTCAGTGAACTTGATGGCGTTGGAGAGCAGGTTGAGTAGGATCTGGCGCAGGCGGAGCGAGTCACCGAGACAGGTGGGGGGGAAATCTCCAGCTTTGTTCAACGTGAGCGTGAGGTGCTTTGCATTGGCTCGCTCCTGTACCAATTCCAACGATTCCTCTAGGACAACTACAAGGTCAACTTCTGTCGACTCGATTTTCAGCATTCCTGCTTCCATTTTTGAGAAGTCGAGGATGTCGTTGATGATGCCGAGGAGAAGATTGCCGGAGTGAATGATCTTCTCAAAGATCTGGTACGCCTTGCTGTCGTCAGTGGTATTGCGTTTGCCAATATGGGCCAGGCCGAGCATGCCATGGAGAGGCGTGCGGATTTCGTGACTCATATTAGCCAGGAATTCGCTCTTGACGCCTGCCAGATGCTCGGCTTCGGCACGTGCCTTCTCCAGATCGGCAGTTCGGACTTCAACGAGATGCTCCAGATGATCTCGGTATTGCTCTAGTTCGGCTGCCATTGCTTGCCGCTCGGAAATGTCGGTGATGAATCCATGCCAGAACGTTTCACCTTCTCCCACCCGCTCAGGTTGAGCGGTGATCATTAGACACTTGCATTGAGCATTGGGCAGAATGATCCGGTAATCGGTATTCCAGGGCGTCAACGTTCTGGACGACTCGTTCATGCTGGCCAAAAATGACTCACGGTCGTCGGGATGCATCATGTCGAGCAGTAGTCTGGAATTCCTCTCTGCTTCTTCGGGGGCAATGCCGTAAATCTCCCGGATGCCTTCGCTGACGAATGGAAATTCGCTTTGGCCGTCGGTATGCAGGCGGTACTGGAAAACCATGCCGGGTACGACGGAAACGATGTGCCGCAATCGCCGGTTCGCGGCATGCTCGGCAGCGCGAGCCTCTTCGTTAATAATGGTGGCCTGCAGACCGTTGAAGGCTTCAGTGAGTAAACCGATTTCATCATGGCGGACAACTGGCAATGCTTGCCGCGGAATTTTCCCCTCCCGCATCTGGCGTAACAAGCTCGAAGCTTCGGAGAGTGGACGAAGTTGCCGGTATAACCACCACCAGCTGATTAGCGTGGCGACGAGAGTCAGGACCAGCGAAATGACGATCAAGTGGCGCTCCATGGCCTCGATCGGCGCAAAAGCCTCGTCGACCGGGAGTACTGACTGCATCAGCCAGCCGGTGGTGGGGATTCGTCGGCTGGAAGACATTTCGACGACACCGCGCGAGCTTGTGGCAATTCCAGACCCCTCGTAGCCATCGATGTAGCGGTCATAGACGGGATTGATGCCGCGGGCTGGCCCCGGCTTCATGACACGCCGTTTGTCCGATGAGGCTACGCATAGGCGACCTACCGGGGCAGTGATCAGGAAATCGCCAGTATTTCCATATTTGGCTAGGCTGATTTCGTCGAGGAAATTGGCCTCGGCGAGATTGGTGACGCCGATAACCAACCCGATGGTGCGTTGTTTGCGGTCGACAATGGGTACCACCATGGTGAACACCGGCAAGCCGCTGTTTGGGCTGATGACTGGGTCAGGGAGTTGCACATCGCCAGTGCTCAGGGCCTTGGCGATGAAATCGTACGCGATGTAGTTGGTACCGGTACGATGCAAACCGCTGGGTACGCTGGCGATGGCTGTGCCAGTGCGGTCAGTGACAATAATGCCCCAGTTGAAGATCCGCTCGGGAATCTTGCGTTCTTCGATCAAGCGCTGGGTTGCCGCAGGGGAGTCGAGCGTTCCGTTTGTCAGGCTGCTGGCCAGGGAGTCTGCAATGCTCAGGCGTTCGAGAATGGAGCGGTCGATTTCCTTGGCGATTAGCGATACAGTGGAGTATTGCTGGGCCGAAATGGCTGCTTCCATATCGTGGCGCAAGGATTGGCTGAGCGAATATTCAGCCGCCCACAGTATGCCAAGAACGACGACAAGCATGCCTGCTGCAATTCGGGTTTGCAATGAGCGCCAGTTAGGCAATCCGGGCATTCTTTTTCGGGCTCCTGCGAAATTTCGCCAAGTCGTCAGCCGATACTCTAACCGCCCAGTAAGGCTTTGGCGAGGCGTATCGTGGTGCTGTGAATATGCACCGTGTCGTCTATCTGCCTGGCATACCCGCCAGCCATGGCGATAGCAACCGGGGTGTTGCGGAGTTTGCATTCCGCCAAGACATGGCGATCCCGCTCGGCCAAACCCTCAAAGCTCAGGCCCAGACGGCCAAGACGGTCGTCCTGGTAAGGATCGGCACCGGCCAGGTAGATCACGAGATTGGGGCGGGATAGATCGAATGCAATATCGAGGCCCTCATTCAGGCGAAGCAGGTAGGCCGCATCACTACAGCCATCGGGCAGTTCGATGTCGAGATCACTTTGCTCCTTTTCGAACGGGAAGTTGCGGGCACCATGGATCGAGAAGGTGAAAATGCTGTCGTCGCCCTGGAGGATGCTGGCCGTACCGTTGCCCTGATGGACATCGCAATCGACGACCAGGACACGCTGGGCGCGCCCCTCGGCTTGCATGGCACGAGCGGCGACAGCGGCATCATTGAATACGCAGAAACCTTCGCCGCGGTCACGAAAAGCGTGATGCGTACCACCAGCCAGATTGGCGCCCACACCGTCAGCGAGCGCGGCGCGGCAGGCGCCGATGGTGGCACCGGCGGATCGCCGTGAACGTTCGACCATACCTGCGCTCCAGGGGAAACCGATAGCTTTTTGTGCCGGTTGAGACAGTGAACCGGTGGATACTGCCTTGATGTAAGCCGGGTCGTGAGCCCGACCGAGCTCCTCGTCTGTGGCGGCGTGCGGCAGATGGAAGTTGGATTCGGAAAAATCGCCGCTAGCCTGTAGTGCGGCGCGGAGCCGGGAATATTTCTCCATCGGGAAACGATGGCCGACCGGCAGCGGTAAAACGAAGACATCGGTGTAGAACAGTTGCACAGCCGATGCCTTCGCTGGAAGAGCTTAATTCAGGGCTGCAGACAGCTTGCGACGGAATTCACGGACGAGATCGTCGTATTGCTCACCGGACAGCGCTTCGAACAGGGCCAGGATAGCCTTGCGTCCGGCACCCTCGCTGAAAAAACGATCGCGACGCACTACCTCGAGCGCGGCCTCCAACGCTTCGCGGAAGCGGTTTTGCGCAGCATAGGCCTTGGACAGTTCAAGGCGGGTGGCGTGATCGTCCGGATTGGCCGCCAGCTTGGCTTCCAGCGGCGCGGTATCGGCGGCGCCGTCGAGAAGCGCCAGGCGAGCACGCAGAGCATTGGCGCGATCCGTTTCGTTGGCATATTCGCCGGCCAGCAGTTGCTTGGCTTCGTCGTTGCGGCCGAGTTGCATTAGCACATCGACGGCATCAAGCTGGATGGCTTGGTCCTGCGGGTTAGCCTGGCTGGCTTGCACCAGAGCGGCCAGGGCTTCTTCCAGCTTGCCCTCGGCGACCAAGGCGGCTGCCTGCTCGCGCAGATTGATCTGCTCCGGGTCGGCGGGCAGGGCAATGCGGTCAAGGAATTCGCGAATCTGCTTTTCTGGCAGGGCACCGTTGAATTCGTCGACAAGTTGGCCTTGGAACAGCACCTTGACCGACGGAATGCTACGGACGCCGAAGTGCTGCGCCAGTTCCGGGTTTTCGTCCGAATTGACCTTGGCCAGGATGAAGCGGCCCTTGTATTCCTCGGCCAGCTTTTCCAGCATCGGCTTCAGGATCTTGCAGGGCTCGCACCAAGGAGCCCAGAAATCGACGACAACCGGCACGGTCTCCGCCGGGATCAGGACTTTGGCTTCAAACTCTTCGATGGAAACGTCAAATGCAAACTCGGACATGATGAGGGCCTGAAATAGTTAAAGTCGGGCGAATTCTACCGCCAGTCG
>JAGWUW010000079.1 GCA_028868235.1 Betaproteobacteria bacterium
ATTCTGCGCGGCGTATCGTTGCTCGGCGTCGATTCCGGCTATATCCGCGAGCCCTACAGAAGTGGCGTCTGGCAGCGCCTGGCGACCGATTTGCGACCACCGCATTTGGCCTCGATGTCGCGTCGGATTGCTTTCGATGCCTTGCCGGCGATTTTCGACGAATACGTCGCCGGGCACGCCAAGGGGCGTGTTGTTGTGGATATTGCCGGAGGCTGATGTGGCCGAGTTGCCACACATCCTGGTTGTCGATGACTCGCGGGTGGTCAGGGTGTCTCTCATCCAACACCTCAAGGGGCATTACGAGGTCAGGGAGGAAGGCGACGGTGAGGCGGCTTGGCAGACCCTGGTCGTCGACCATTCGATCAAGGCGGTGATCTCCGATCTGCAGATGCCCAAGTTGAACGGCTACGAGTTGCTAGAGCGGCTGCGGACATCCAAGCTCAGGCGTCTCCAGCAACTGCCGTTCATTCTGGTATCAGGTGAGGAAACCGAGGAGGAAAGGGCGAAAGCCAAGAGTTTGGGGGTTTCCGATTTCGTCACCAAGGGGGCTGGCGGGACTGAGCTGCTGACCCGCTTGAATAACCTGCTCAGCTTGACGACTGCGCAGGAGAACCTGGAGGCCGACCGCGAGCGTCTGGTTCAGGACCCGGTGAGCGGATTGTTCACGAGAAAGTATCTGGAAATGCAGGCCGCCCAGGCGCTGTCGCATGCGGCTCGACATGGTCTTGATGTGAGTGTCATGGTTCTCGGGTTCGACGGATTCGATAGCCTGTGCCAACGGTTGGGCGTGCAGGTGGCCGAGGAAATCTGCAACCGCTTCGCCAAGATGCTGGCCGGCAAGATGCGTCACGAGGATAGCCTGGGTCATTGCGGCTTGGGGCAGTTCGCCATCGTGTCGCCGGGCACGGCACCAGCTTTTTGCGCCACTTTTGCCGAGCGAGTGCGTGAAGCTGTTGAAATGGCGAAGCTGGTAATCCAGGGAGAGACGGTCGCTCTGACCGTTAGTATCGGCCTGGCTAGCGTACCGACTGACCCGGTATCCAGTGCCGCAGCCTTGCTCGATCTGGCGGGGGGACGCATGCACGTCGCCATGGGCGGCGGCGGAAATCGGACAGAATCGGGCGGCATTTCTCCGGCGACGCGGCCGATATCGATCAACCACGCCCTGGAATTGCTGGCTGGGAATCGGGTAGAACCGGTTGTTCCGCATCTGCATTCGCTGGGCGAGCGGCTGATGCCTTTATTGCAACTGATTAATAAGGAATTGGGGTTGGATCTGCCGCTGGCAGAAATCGAACGCCGTTTGAGTGAACGGAAATTACAAAAAAATTAGTCCGTTCAGTATTTTGTAGTGCAGGAAATCTTTTTTAGAGGGACTTTATGGCGACGTACAAGGAGTTTCACCAGTATTCAATTGAAAAGCCGAATGAGTTCTGGACCGAGCAGGCCCAGCTCATCGACTGGAAGGAACCGTTCACCCAAGTGTGCGATTATTCCCGCCCGCCGTTTGCCAAATGGTTTGTCGGTGGCAAGACCAATCTGTGCCATAACGCTGTTGATCGCCATGCGGCCAAGCGTCCGGACGCGAATGCGTTGATCTTTATTTCGACCGAAACCAACGAAGAAAAGGTTTACAGCTTTGCCGAATTGCAGCGCGAAGTCGAGCGCATGGCGGCGATTTATCAGAGCCTCGGGGTCAAGCGTGGCGATCGCGTGCTGATCTATATGCCGATGATCGCCCAGGCCTGCTTTGCTATTCTGGCGGCCACCCGTATCGGTGCCATCCACTCGGTTGTGTTTGGCGGCTTCGCCTCTGGTTCCCTGGCTACCCGTATCGACGATGCCAAACCAGTGCTGATCGTGTCCTCCGATGCCGGCATGCGCGGTGGTAAAGCGGTTCCCTACAAGCACCTGCTGGATGAGGCCATTGAGTTGGCCGAGAATAAGCCCGCCAAGGTGTTGATGATTGATCGCGGCTTGGACAAGGGATTCAACAAGGTCGCTGATCGTGATGTCGATTACGCCACACTACGCGCCCAATTCATGGACGCCAAGGTGCCGTGCGAGTGGATGGAGTCGAACGAACCGTCCTACATCCTGTACACCTCGGGTACGACGGGCAAGCCAAAGGGCGTGCAGCGTGATACCGGCGGTTACGCTGTGGCGCTGGCCTCCACCATGAAGCATATCTACTGTGGCGGCGAAGGCGAAACCTTCTTCTCTACATCGGATATCGGCTGGGTGGTTGGTCACTCCTATATCATCTACGGTCCGCTGATTGCAGGCATGGCCACGGTCATGTACGAGGGCACGCCGCTGCGCCCGGATGCTGGCATCTGGTGGCAGATCGTCGAAAAGTACAAGGTCAACGTGATGTTCTCTGCGCCGACCGCCGCACGCGTCCTGAAGAAACAGGATCCGGCCTACATGCACAAGTATGACCTATCGTCGCTGAAGCACATTTTCATGGCCGGTGAGCCGCTCGACCAGCCGACGCACGAGTGGTTCATGGGGGAACTGGGCATTCCGGTCATCGACAACTACTGGCAGACCGAAACCGGCTGGCCAATGCTGGCTGCCCTGCCGGGCGTCGAGAAGACCCCGATCAAATACGGTTCGCCGTCCTTCCCGGTTTACGGCTATAACTTACAGATTTTCCGCGAGGATGGGTCGGTGTGCGGTCCCAACGAAAAGGGCATTGCTGCCGTCATTCCTCCGCTGCCGCCGGGCTGCCTGTCCACCGTCTGGGGCCAGGATGATCGTTTCGTCTCCACTTACTTCACCCTGTTCAAGGAACCGCTGGTCTATTCCTCCTACGACTGGGCGATAAAGGACGAAGACGGTTATTTCACCATCCTCGGCCGCACCGACGACGTGATCAATGTCGCCGGTCATCGTCTGGGTACACGTGAAATCGAGGAAGCGATCCAAGCTCATTCCGCTATCGCTGAAGTTGCCGTGGTTGGTGTTGAAGACAAGCTGAAGGGGCAGATGCCTATGGCGTTCGCTGTCGTCAAGGATGCCTCCAAGATCGCTACGCCGGATTTGGTCAAGGCATTGGAGAAGGAAGTATTCGCCACGGTCGACGGTATCTTGGGTGCCATCGCGCGTCCGGCCAGGGTGCACTTTGTTACCGGTCTGCCAAAGACCCGCTCCGGCAAGATGCTGCGTCGTTCGCTGCAGGCGCTGGCCGAAGGTCGTGATCCCGGCGATCTGACCACCATCGAGGATCCGTCCACCCTCGAGCAGATCAAGAAGGCCTTGGTCAGCTAAATTTTGCTGCCTGGTTTGCCACAACCCGTCGATGCAAGTCGGCGGGTTTTTTTATTGCCTGACTGTAGGAATGGGGCTCTGTGGCGGGTGGTAGAATGCCCGTCAATCCAAGCAACCTGTCGTTTTTACCGATGATTTACGAGACCGTCGCTGCCGTCGACCTGGGTTCCAACAGTTTCCGTTTGCAAGTCGGGCGTGTAGTCGATGACCAAATCTATACGCTGGATTCGATGAAGGAGCCGGTGCGTCTGGCTTCCGGCTTGACGCAGGATAAGCGCCTCGATGCGGCGGCACAGGCCCGGGCGCTGGATGGATTGCGGCGTTTCGGGGAGCGACTGCGCGGCCTCGATGGAGGCGCTGTTCGTGCCGTGGCTACCAATACCCTGCGCGTCGCGAAGAATGCCGGCGAATTCCTGCCGCTGGCCGAGGAGGCTCTTGGTTTCCCGATCGAGGTCATCGCGGGCCGCGAAGAAGCGCGTCTAATTTATATCGGTGCCTCGCATTCGCTGCCGATGGCGTCGCACAAGCGGCTGGTCGTCGATATCGGGGGCGGTTCGACCGAGTTCATTATCGGCAAGCGCCACGAACCGCAGTTGATGGAGTCGCTGTACATGGGGTGCGTCAGCTATACGCTGCGCTTTTTCCCTGATCGTAAAATCGACCGCAAGCGTCTGCGCGAAGCCCAGATTGCCGCAGCCAAGGAAATCGAACTGATTGCTCATGACTACCAGCGCGTGGGCTGGAAGGAAGCGGTCGGTTCCTCTGGTTCGGCGCGGGCGATTGCGGATGTCCTGGAGCTTAACGGGCTTAATCCGAATGGCGAAAGCGGTATCACGCGAGTCGGCCTCGACAAACTGTGCTCCCTGCTGATCAAGGCTGGTTCGGCAGAAGCGCTGGATTTGCCCGGTATCAAGGGGGATCGCCTGCCGGTATTTCCGGGCGGCGTCGCCATTATGTCGGCTATTTTCGAAGAGTTGGGTATCGAGCGGATGTCCTATGCCGATGGGGCGCTGCGCCTTGGCGTGCTCTACGACCTGCTCGGGCGTTTCCATCACCACGACATGCGCGATTCGACCGTCACGCAGTTCCGGCGTCGCTATCAGGTTGAGGGCGACCAGGTCGAGCGCGTGGAAGCGACGGCCTTGTCGGCTTTGACGCAGACCTCTGGCGGTGCGCCATCGGAAGCAGATGTCCAGTTCTTATCCTGGGCCTGCCGACTGCACGAGATCGGTATTTCGGTGGCGCACAACGCCTATCATAAGCACGGCGCCTATATTTTGACCTATGCCGATATGCCGGGCTTTTCCAAGAAGGATCAGGCGCGTCTGGCCATGCTGGTGCTCGGTCACCGTGGCAAGCTGGAAAAACTTGGGGGCATCCCCGCTACCGATAGCGCCTGGAATCTGATCTTCTGCCTGCGCCTTGCGGTACTCCTGCATCGCACGCGGGATGACCGCGCCTTGCCAGCCTGGCGGGTGGAACGCACCGCTGATGGTTACCAGCTGGACTTGCCGGCTGACTGGCTCGCGGCCAATCCGTGGACGGCGGCGGCGTTTGGTGAGGAAGCTGTGGTCTGGAAACAACTGGGTCGGGAGTACCTGGTCAGGTCGAAGCCGGCGAGGAAAACGGCGTGAGCGATATTCCCCGCTTGCGAGTCGAGTCGGGGAGGGTCGTTTTGTCCGGCGCCTGGACGTTGGCGGAAATGTTGCCGATGCTGGAGTCGTTGCAATCCGCTCTGGGGGGATTGCCAGCGGCCGGCCAGCATTGGGATTTGACCGCGTTGACCCGTCTCGATAGCGCCGCCGCGGTCCTGCTCTGGCGCACCTGGCATGGCGCCTGGCCTGCCAGTCTGGAAATTGGCGAGATGCACCGGCAAGTGATCGTCAGGGTTGCCGAGTTGCCGCAGGAAATGCCGGCGCAACCCGTGGCGCGGGTCCATCTGCCCGAATTCGTCGGGCGTTTGCTCCTCAAGGCTGCCGCCAACCTGCGCGGCATGATCGCGCTATTTGGACAGTTGCTGCTGGATGGCAACTATCTGCTCAGCCATCCAAGGGACATTCCTTGGCGCGAATTTACCGCCAATGTTTACAAGGCTGGTCTGCTGGCCTTGCCGGTCACTGCTCTGGTCGGTTTTCTGATCGGGGTGACGATCAGCTACCTATCGGCGTTGCAGCTAAAGAGCTTCGGCGCTGAATTGTTCATCGTCAATATTCTGGGTATTTCGATTATTCGCGAACTGGGGCCGGTGCTGGTCGCGGTCTTGGTCGCTGGCCGCTCGGGCTCGGCAATGACGGCGCAAATCGGGGTGATGCGGGTGACTGAGGAAATCGATGCCCTGTCGACAATGGGGGTTTCGCGCAGTATCCGCGTTGTGCTGCCAAAAATCCTTGGATTGACCGTGGCAATGCCCTTGCTGGTGCTGTGGACATCGGCAGTGGCGCTACTTGGCGGCATGCTGGCGGCCCTGCTACAGCTGGATTTGTCGCTGGTCTATTTTCTCGAAAATCTGCCACGCGCCGTGCCGGTGGCCAACCTGCTGATCGGCCTGGGCAAGGGCTTCGTCTTCGGCTTCGTAATCGCGCTCGTCGCCTGCCATTTCGGGTTGCATGTGAAGCCCAATACCGAGAGCCTGTCGGCCAATACGACCAGTGCCGTGGTGACGGCGATTACCACAGTCATCCTGGCTGATGCTGTTTTCGCTATCTTTACCCGGCAAATAGGGGTCCCGCAGCTATGAGCGAGCCGCCGGTTATCGAATTGGATGGGGTATACACCAGTTTTCGTGGCCACCCCGTGCATCGCGATCTGGCTTTGCGGGTGGACGAAGGGCAGATCGTCGGGCTGCTCGGTGGTTCGGGCAGCGGCAAGACCACCTTGTTGCGCGAAATTCTTGGTCTGCATCGGCCAGATGCGGGCATGGTTCGTCTGTTCGGTGTCGATCTGAACGAGCCAGATGTCCAGTTGCAGCGCAATCTGCGCCGCCGTCTTGGGATGCTCTTCCAGCACGGCGCATTATTCTCCGCCTTGTCGGTATTCGACAATATCGCTTTTCCGCTGCGTGAATTGCGCTGCCTTGATGGGGACTGGATTCGCCGACTAGTGCACCTCAAGCTGGCGATGGTCGGCCTAGGGGAGGGGCATGGCAAGCTGATGCCGGCCGAGTTGTCTGGCGGCATGGTTAAGCGAGTGGCGCTGGCCCGGGCCTTGGCGCTCGAGCCCGAACTACTGCTGCTCGACGAGCCGACCGCCGGCCTCGACCCCGATCGGAGTCAGAATTTCGTCGAACTGATTGGCGATCTGCAGCGTGAACTAGGCCTGACCGTGATCATGGTCACCCACGACCTGAATACTCTGGCCGGATTGGCGACACATGTTGCCGTACTGGCCGATCACCACATCATTGCCTACGGAACTAGGGCGGAGATCATGACCATCGATCATCCCTTCGTCACCGGGTTTTTTGGCGCAGATCGCCGGAAGCTGCTTTAATTACTACCAATGGAAAACAAGTCGCATGCCTTTGCTGCCGGACTCTTTGCCCTATTTCTCGGGTTGGCGGCGATACTTGCCCTCTACTGGTTGGGTGGCAGTCGTGACGAGTCGCACGACTACATCGTCGTTACCAAGCAGAACATTGGTGGGTTGAATCCGCAGGCACAGGTGCGTTATCGCGGTATCCGGGTTGGTAAGGTCAGCGACATTCGCCTCGATCCGGACGATTACAGCAATATCCTGGTCACCATCTCGGTGAACGAGAATGTACCGCTGACTACCGGTACCGTAGCCAAGCTGAATTACCAGGGGGTGACTGGGCTGGCTCACATTCTTTTGCTGGAAACCGGTAAGGATAGTGCACCATTGGTACCGAACGACGAATCGCCGCCACGTATCACCATGATTCCGTCGCTGCTGGACGAACTGGGTGAAACCGGTACCGCGACGCTCAAGCAGGCGCGGCAATTGATGAGCAGCGCCAATGCCTTACTCAACGACGAAAACCGGGCGCATCTGAGTGCGACGCTGTCCAACCTGGAAAGTGCTTCGGCCAATCTGAAACCGGCTCTGGAAAACCTCAATGCCACGCTGGTTCAGGTCAAGAAGGTGCTCGACGACCGCAATGTGAAAAACCTTTCGCAGGCTGCCGGGGAGGTCGGGCCGCTACTGACGGAGTCGCGTGTCCTGATCGGTAAGATGCAGGCGGCGACTGACAAACTTGATGTCGCTATCGGAGATGCGTCGGCCGGTGGTACTTCCGCCCTGATGCCGCGCTTGAATGAGCTGGCCCAGGACTTTTCACTGACCTCACGTCAACTGAGCCGGGTGCTGCGCATTCTGGAAGATACGCCGCAGGGCTTGGTATTCGGTGTGCCGTCGCAGGCACCGGGGCCGGGGGAAGCCGGATTTGCTCCTGGCGGGGGTAACTGACGTGCGCTGGTTGAGCGGTATTCTTTGCTTTTTGCTTCTCGCCGGGTGTTTTACTGCCGGTAAGCGTGGAGCCGACGCGCCGATGGCGATCTATGATTTTGGTCCTGCTCCGGCCAGCTTGCTGCCGGTGCAGCGCAAGACGCCCATGGCACTCGAGGTCAGGGCGCCACTATGGTTTGATACCATGGGTATCGACTACCGCTTGGTGTATGGCGATGCAGCACGCTTGCGTGAGTATGCAAAAGCCCGCTGGGCCGGGCCGCCTGCCCAGTTGCTGCAGCAGCGTCTGATGCAGCAACTGGGGTTGTCACCCTCGGGTCAGGCGTATTCGCGTTGCCTGTTGCGCATTGAAATCACGGAATTTAGTCAGGTTTTCTCGGCACCGGATAGCAGTCGCGGTGTGATGCAGGGCAGAGGAGTGTTGCTCGACCGCGCCAGACGCCAGCTGGCGGAAATGCCCGTCAATCTGGAAAAGCCAGCGGCGACGCCAGATGCACGGGGGGGCGTCAGTGCTCTTACCGGTGTGGTAAATCAATTGGCCGCCGACCTTATTGTTTGGGAAAGATCGCTGGCGGGAAATGTGGCTGCCGAAAGCTGTTTTAACTAGCTGGAAACGATGCGTTCGGCAATACGTTGCTTGAGATTGGACAAATTGTCGTCGAAATGCGTGTAGTGCATCAGCGAGAGGCCAAAAACGCAGGCGTAGAGCAGCAGGCTGCGGCTCTTGGCCTCGGCGTCCGACATGCCGGCAGCAACGAACAGCTTGCGCGTGCACTCCAGGCGGTAGAGATCAACTTCCTCGACGACCGTGGCGGCTCGAGCATCGTGACGCGCCCAGTCGCGAACCGCCAGTTCGATCGACATCCCCTTGCGGTTGCGGCTGGCGCCATAGACCTCGATGGCATAGTGCAACTGATCCCGTTCGTTACCCGGAGTGACGGTGGTAGTTTTCTCGATGTCGCGAATACGCCCGATCTTCCATTGTTCGAGCACGGCATCAAGCAGGGCTTGTCGATCTTTGAAGTGCCAGTAAAAACTGCCTTTGGTGACACCGCAGCGTTTGGCCAATACTTCGACACGCAGGCCGGTAACGCCTTCCTTGGCCAGGACGTCGATAGCCACATCTACCCAGCGTTCCGGGTCCAGTTGCGTGCGTGCAGGTGTCGCCCGGCTACGGGCTTTGGCTGGCGAAGTTTTGATCGGGGGCTTGACAGGTTTGTTTTCCATACGCTACCGTATGCTTTTCCATACGACACAGTATGGTCATTGTGCTGATTGAGTGGACGTCTGTCAAACAGGCGATGT
>JAGWUW010000574.1 GCA_028868235.1 Betaproteobacteria bacterium
TATGCGCTGCAAGGCATGTCGGTCGACGTCTTCCCAGAATTCGCGCCGCCACAGGTGGTCATCCAGACGGAAGCGCCGGGCCTGGCACCCCAGGACGTGGAGTCACTGATCACCTATCCGCTTGAAAGCGCGATCAACGGAACGCCTGGCGTCAGCCGGTTGAGTTCCAAGACCTCCGTGGGCTTGTCGACGCTCACCGTGGTGTTCGATGCCAAGACGGACGTCTATCTCGACCGGCAACTGGTGAACGAAAGAATCCAGAACGTGAGCAGTCGACTTCCGGTCGGCGCCAGGCCGCCGGTGATGCTGCCCGTGACCTCGGCGGTCGGCTGGTTGATCAAGTACGCGCTGACCAGCGATCGCCTGTCCCCGATGGACTTGCGCACCCTGTCCGACTGGGACATCGCGCCACGCCTCCTGGCGCTGGGGGGCATCGCTTCGGTGGTGTCGACGGGCGGCGAGGTCAAGCAATACCAGGTTCGACTCGACCCCGAGCGCATGCTGGCCAACCAGATCAGCAGCGACGAGGTGCGCCAGGCCTTGGCGAAGTCGAATGTCAATGTGCCAGGGGCCTTCCTGCAGCGGCCCGGGCAGGAACTGATCGTCAGCGCTGAAGGCAGGATCGAATCGCTGGCCGACGTGAGAAACACCGTGGTCGCCGTGCACAACGGCAGTCCGGTCACCATCTCGAACATCGCCGACGTGGCCTTCGGCGGAGAAATCAAGCGAGGCGACGGCGCCTTCGGCATGCAGGACGCCGTCATCGGCACCGTCTCCAAAGCCTACGGCGCCGACACCTTGACCACGACCGCCCGCGTGGAGAGCGCGCTGGCGGACATCAAGCAGCGCCTTCCGGCCGGGGTCCAGATGGACACCCAGGTGTTCCGTCAGGCGAATTTCATCGAGACGGCCATCCGCAACCTCAAGGTGTCGCTGCTGGAGGGGGCCTTGATCGTGGTCGTCGTGCTGTTCCTGTTCCTGATGAACTGGCGCGCCTCGCTGATCACGTTCTTGTCGATGCCCGCCTCCTTTGCCGGCGGCATCCTGGTCATGCACGCTTTCGGCATCGGCATCAATTCCATGACGCTGGGCGGCCTGGCCATCGCCATTGGCGAAGTCGTCGATAACGGCATCATCACGGTCGAAAATGTCGTTCGCCGGTTGCGACTCAACCGCGGCCTGAGTTCGCCACGTCCACCCATCCAGGTCGTGTTCGATGCCGTCGGGGAGATTCTCAACTCGGTGGTCTATGCGACGCTGATCGTGATTCTGATCTTTCTGCCCATCTTCATGCTGCAGGATCTGGCAGGCCGCATCTTCAGTCCGCTGGGCATCAGCTACATCGCGTCGGTGACCGCGTCACTGGTGGTGGCCGTGACCATGGTGCCGGCCTTGTGCTACCTGCTGCTGGTCCGCGGCCAGGAGAAGGTACGAGACCTCGGCGTCGTTCACCTGGAGGCGGATCTATCGGAGCATGCAAGGCCGCCATCGTCGCAGAGTGTCCTGCCCCACAGCGAGCGTGAAACGCTGCTGGTGCGCTGGCTGAAGCGCCATTTCTCGCGCTTGCTGAACCTGTGCCTGCAACATTTCTGGTGGGTTGTCGGCCTGTCCCTGGCTGCCTTGGTCGCCACCCTGGCCCTAGTGCCGTCGTTTGGACTGTCCTTCCTGCCGGAGTTCCGCGAAGGCAACTACATCATCGCGATGACGACCTTGCCCGGCAC
>JAGWUW010000575.1 GCA_028868235.1 Betaproteobacteria bacterium
GCATCGAGATACTTTTTAGCCGACCCCTTGCCAGTTGCCGCAAAAGCCTCGGCGGGCAGCGCGGATGCACCCAATAGGAACGAGATTCGGCCGATCAAGGCGCGGCGGTCCATTGAAAAATCATCAATCATCTTGCCTGCTCCCAGCAGTTCCTGATTTTGGCGGCTTCATGGTGAGGGCATCATCGGGAGCAACTCAGGCATGCAGCGCACGAGCCAAGTCTCCCGCTTCCGAGGTATCGTGCTTCTGCGCTGGCCAGCCAAACAACCGCAGCGACTGCACCTTCGCTTATTAATACCCTCGAATTGGCATTGGTCAACCCTAATAGGACAACTGGTAAGATCAGTTTGCCTGCTCAAGGCCAAATTCGCTATGAGGCTGGAAGCTGGGCGATGTGCGCTCCCGCCGTAACCGATGGAAGTATTCACACGATGGAACAGCGACGATTGGGGAGTTCCGACCTAGATGTACCTGTACTAGCATTCGGTACCGGCACATTCGGGGGTGCCGGCCCGTTGTTTGGGGCTTGGGGCCAGAGTAATGAAGTCGAGGCTCGAAGGCTGGTCGACATCTGTCTCGAAGCCGGCGTCACACTGTTCGATACTGCCGATGCCTATTCAGGCGGAGCGGCGGAACAAATTCTTGGGTCAGCCCTCAAAGGCCGTCGCCACAAAGCACTGATTGCGACCAAGATCGGTCTACCGAACGCCGATGACGATCCGAATGCCGCGCCCGCCCAAAGGTTAACGGCAGCGCTTGAACGGTCACTGCAGCGGCTCGGCACGGACCACGTCGACTTGCTGCAACTTCACGCCTTCGATGCACGCATTCCGCCTGAAATCCTCCTCGATACCCTGGATGCATTTGTAAAGGCCGGGAAGGCGCGCCACATTGGCGTATCCAACTATCCCAGCTGGCGGTTGATGCAAAGCCTGGCCATTACCGATCAAGGCAATCATTCACGCTTTTGCTCGCATCAGGTCTACTATTCACTCATCGGCCGCGGATATGAGGCCGAACTGATGCCGCTGGGCATCGACCAGCAGGTCGGGGCTCTGGCTTGGAGTCCACTCGGCTGGGGTCGATTGACCGGTAAGCTGAAACGGGGGGCGCCGCTTCCCGCCGGCAGTCGTCTCCATAAAACTTCCGAATTCGCCCCGCCGGTACCCGACGAGCTGCTCTTTGGGGTAATCGATGCGCTGCATTGCATCGCCGAGGAAACGGGTCGCACAGTGCCGCAGGTCGCCATCAACTGGTTGTTGCAGCGCCCCACCGTAACTTCGGTAATCCTCGGCGCGCGCAACGAAGCCCAGTTGCGTGACAACTTGGGCGCTGCAGGCTGGACCCTGAGCCATGAACAGATGCGCCGGCTGGACGACGCAAGTCAGGTCCTACCGGATTATCCTCACACCCTGTACTGGCAGCAAGGGCCCTTCCGCCAATTGAACCCGCCCCCTGTACCCTAGGTTCAGGGTTTCGGCGGCGCAGGATTCCCGATTTGCAGCACTTCAATCAGGTTGCCGTCCGGATCGAAGAAATGGCTCGACTGCGCCGACATTCCGCTCATCTGCTGCTCGAAGTGTGTATTCTTGAGCGTACCACCATTTGCCTGTGCCCGGTCCAGCGTGCCTTTAAGGTCAGGGACCTGAATGACGAAACTGCCATGCATCGTGGCCACTTCCGGGCTCTGGATCAGGATGATCCCGGGCGTGCCACCACC
>JAGWUW010000576.1 GCA_028868235.1 Betaproteobacteria bacterium
AAGATGGGACACGATCGCCTGTGCCTGCCGCTGGTCAGAGAGGAACCAGCATCGACCTCGCCGGGATGGCATCTGTACCAGGGAAGCGTCCGGTCCGATTGGCCAGCGGACCACTTTACTCCCCGCGTCGTGCCTGCCCACCCTGAGGCGGCGGTCCCGCTCGAAGCTCACCACATCGCGTGGGCCCGGTAGGAAGACCATCGTTGGGGGCGCCGTCCCGGAAGCACGTCGACCGGACTACACTACTAGTTTCTGTTCGAGCGCGTAACGCGTGAGTTCCATGTTATTTCTCAGGTGGAGTTTTTCGAGAATGCGCGCCCGATAGGTGATGATGGTCGTCACGCTCAGAGACAGTTCGGCGGCGATCTCCGTGCCCGTCTTGCCCGACGCGATCATGCGCAAGACCTCCAGTTCACGATTGCTGAGTTGATCGCGATGCCTAGCGGGGAATCCGTAGGCGACGGCTAGTTGCTCGGCAATCCTCGGGGTGACGTAGTTGCCGCCGCCGAGCACTTTCTTGACGGCTTGCACCAATTCGGTTGGAATGGCTGTTTTGGTGAGATATCCATTAGCGCCGGCCTTAAACATCCGTAACGCGTACTGTTCCTCCGGATACATGCTCAACACAAGAACCGGAAGCCTGGGATGTTCGCGTTTGACCTCATGAAGCGCGTTGACGGAGCTTCCACCCGGCATATTGACATCCAGGACGACGGCATCCCAGGATTGAGTCCGAATGAGTTCAAGCATTTCCGAGATGTCCGCAGCTTCTCCGATAGTGACAGGCATGACCTTGCTCAAAATCTCTTTGACGCCTTCACGGAGGACAGGGAAATCATCGGCGATCAGAACCTTAAACATGAGTCCACCATCGGTCTCGTGACGCGCATGTCCGAAAGACGGTCGGCTCGAAGAGCCTGCCGTGTGGATGACTCACAGAGTCTCAGCCTCCATATCTCTTTGTGCATGAACAGTCGGCATTCGCACCGTGATGATCGTCCCGTTGCCAGGCCTCCCCATAATATGGACTTCTCCTTCAAGGAGTTCCGCTCGCTCGCGCATGCCGAGCAGCCCGATCGACATTCGGTCAATGAGTTTCTCGGTCGGAATGCCCTCACCGTCGTCCTCTATCTCGAACAGGACTTGATCCATGGTCTCGCCGAGCCGAATGGTGACACAGGTCGCATGAGCGTGTCGAGCGACATTCGTGAGGGCTTCTTGACAGATTCGAAACAATGCCGTGGCCCGTTCGGAATCGATCCGCGGATCATCCGTCTCAATGATCACGTCACAACAAATTCCGGTTCGCGACCTGAACGCATTGGCCTGCCATTCAATCGCCGCGACAAGACCAAGGTCGTCCGGGCTCCCCTCGTGCTGGTTTGAACGGCGCCTGCGCGCGGTGCGGGATCGGGTCTTTCTGGTCGGGACCGATCTGATCCCTGATGCACGACGGCTCTGCGTCCGATTCGCCGTCCCCCCGGAGGAACGGCCCGAGTTCCTTCACCGTCTGCGGACGCTCGCCGAGGGACTTCCGATTGCGGCGCAGTTGGACTGGGACCTCAGCGACGCTGAATGAAACGAACCAGCCCGCTGTTTACACCGCGAAAGTCTCAGTGCCAACCGTCACCCCACCCCCCAAGAGCTTCCCCCTAAACACATCCTTACTGCGGAATCCTGGCTCAGTACACCCGCCGTAAGGTCGTCGTATGACCG
>JAGWUW010000577.1 GCA_028868235.1 Betaproteobacteria bacterium
TGAAATCCTCGGCGCTGCTATAACCCAAAGCGACCATCACCACGCTGCGCAGCCCCTGCTCACGCAGACCGAGCGCGCTATCGAGCGCCTGCACATCGATACCCTCCATCGGGCAGGCATCGACCCCGATCGCACCTGCAGCCATCAGCAGGTTGCCTAGGGCGATGTAGATTTGGCGATCAACCCACACATCGAGATCCTTCTTATCATCACGGTGGTACTTGACGTAGAAGCTGCGCGAATTGCTCTGCAGGGTCTTACCTTCCGGTGACGGGAAACGGCCATCCTGTTCCTCCTGGGCCAGAACGGCAGCGAGGTGGGCATCGTCGAGGTCAGTTTTGGCACACAGCACGACTACGTGCGAACACTTGGCAACCTTGGGAGCGTTGTAGGCGTAGTTACCGGCTAGCGTAGCGGCGATCCTGGCCCTGCCTTCGTCGCTGGACGCCACCACGAAATGCCAGGGCTGGGAATTGACTGAAGCCGGTGCGAAACGCAGCACAGTGCGCAAGTCTGCCATGATCGCCTCGGGAATCTTGCGGGTTGGATCGAAAGCCTTGCAAGTACGGCGGGTGGTGGCGATTTGGGCAACGTTCATCGGGATTTTCCTTTACTGAATATTGGTCGGTGGAGGATTACGGCAGGCCCGGCGGCAGGTAGAATCGCGGTCTGCGCCCTGGCTGCGCTTAACACAATTATCACCTAAGATTCCAAATCGCATGTCCGACTACTCCGCCTCTTCCATCCGCGTCCTCAAGGATCTCGAACCCGTCAAGGAACGTCCCGGCATGTACACCCGGACGACCTGCCCGACCCACATCGTGCAGGAAGTCATCGACAACGCGGCCGATGAGGCGCTGGCCGGCTTCGCCAAGAAGATTTCGGTGCGCATTCAGGCCGACGGCCTGATCGAGGTCTCCGACAACGGGCGCGGCATCCCGGTCGAGATCCATCCGGAAGAAGGCAAGCCGGCGGTTGAGCTGGTTTTCTGCAAGTTGCACGCCGGCGGCAAGTTCAACAAGAAGGAATCGGGCAACGCCTATCGTTTCTCCGGCGGTCTGCACGGCGTCGGCGTGTCGGTGACCAATGCGCTGTCCACCCGGCTGGAAGTTGAGATCAAACGTAGCGGTGGCGTGCATAAGATCGCCTTCGGCGACGGCTTCGTCACCGAGCCGCTGGCCCGTATCGGTGATGTTGGCCCGCGCACCAGCGGGACTACCGTGCGCATTTCGCCCGACCCCAAGTATTTCGATTCGCCCAAGGTCAATCTCGGTCAACTGGAACACCTGCTGCGTTCCAAGGCCGTGCTGATGCCCAACGTCACCGTCGAGCTTGAGATCGAGGGGCTGGAAAAGAAGATCTGGTGCTACCAGAACGGGATGGCCGATTACCTCAGCGAAATGATGGTCGGCCAGCCGGTAGCGCCTATTTTCGTTGGTGAAAAATATGTCGAGGTAGAAAACGGCTTCTCGGTCGGCGAAGGTGCCACCTGGGCGCTGGCCTGGTTCGAGGAAGGCGGCGGGAAGCCGGAAAGCTACGTCAACCTGATCCCGACGCTAGACGGCGGCACGCACGAGGCTGGCCTGAAAGCCGGCGTCTTCGAGGCTGTGAAGGCCTTTGCCGAGCACCACGCCATCCTGCCGGCCAAGGTCAAACTCGCACAGGAAGACGTGTGCGGCAAGATGACCTACCTGCTATCGGCCAAGGTGCTC
>JAGWUW010000578.1 GCA_028868235.1 Betaproteobacteria bacterium
GCAACTTCCTGTTTGCCAAGAATGAATTCGGCGATCTGTTCCTCAACGCCACCACCAATATCAAGGGCGGCGTCCCTCTCAATGCTCCGAGCAGCAAAGTCGGCATTTCGGGCAGCTATGACATTCCGGTGGGCGATTGGGGCGTGAATCTGTCCAGCAACTATACCTGGACCAGCAGTACGCTGTTCACCAACCTGGCCGATGCCACCAATCCCAACTCGATCTGGCTGCGTCCGTCATTCGGCGTCGCCAATCTGGCGATCACGGTGTCAGCGCCGGATGATCGCTACAAGTTCGGGCTTTACGTCAAGAACCTGTTCAACACGCATTATGTCGCGGGTCTGCGCCGGATTTCCGGTTCGGTCGGCGGTGCCGGTGCCGTTGCCCAGGCTCTGCCGCGTGACTTCGACCGTTACGTCGGCGGAACCTTCAGCGTTAAATTCTGAGCCCGAGTGGGTCGCACTTGGAAAGGACATGCCGATGACACCCAGCCACAAGGAAACCATCCGGGCGGGTCTCATCGGCGGTCTGGCAGGCGGCATCACGATCTGGATTTACGAGGCCCTGATATGGGTCGGGGTCCAGCATCTGATGCCGCTGGCCGGCATCCCGCGCAACGCGACCGGGCTGGTGTTCGGCAAGGCGTTTCAGACAGGGGTCGGCGGATGGGCTTACCCCATCGGCACGGGCATCCATTTTGCCTTCGCGCTTTTCTGGGGCGTCGTCTTCGCAGCGATCTGGCCGTGGTTTCGCAAGCGCGGCTGGGAAGCGACATTGCTGGCGCTGTTCTTTGCCGTGGCGCTCTGGATCGTGATGCACCTGTCGATTGCCCTGGTCGGCGATGACCATCCCGACTATCTTGATCCCATCGTGATTATCGGCGGCTTCATGTCGCATTTATTCTACGCGGTGCCGCTGGCGTTGATCGTCAAGCGAAGGCTGGTCTGACCATTCATGCATGGCCCCAGAACATGCAATGTCGGCCTTATCGGGCGCGGCATCATAGCGAGCGGATCGCCTGCCATCCACGAAGCGGAAGCCCGCGCACTTGACATTGCACTCACTTACGAGATTGTCGATTTCGACGCGCGCGGCCTGCACGATGCACTGCTGGGCGAAGTAGTGCGCGGCCTTGCCGCTGAAGGCTGGACCGGGTGCAATGTCACCCACCCTTTCAAGCAGCAGGTTCTTGCGCTTTGCGATGAGATCAGCCCCGAGGCGAAAGCGCTTGGCGCTGTCAACACGCTGTCCTTTCGCCAGGGCCGCATTGCCGGCAACAACACCGACTGGACCGGCTTTTCCTGGCAGATCGAGCGCCAGATCGGCCGGGTTTCCGGAACGGCGGTGGCGCAAGTCGGGGCGGGCGGTGCCGGATCAGCCACGGCCTTTGCGCTGGGCCGGTTGGGAATCAGCGAGCTGGCCCTTTATGACCCGTCGCATGAACGCTGCGAAGCGTTGGCCCAACGGCTGCGACCCATTTTCCCCGAGTGCCGCTTCCTGGTCTGCCAAAGTGCCGCCGATGCCATCACTGGTCGGCAAGGCGTCGTCCAGTCGACCCCGGTCGGCATGGCCGCGCATCCCGGCATGCCCTTTGATCCCGAGCTGATGGATGAAAGCCAATGGCTGGCAGACATCATCTATTTTCCCCGCGAAACCGCGCTGCTCGCGGCGGCGCGCGCCAAGGGAATGCGCGCTGAAAATGGCGTGGGCAT
>JAGWUW010000579.1 GCA_028868235.1 Betaproteobacteria bacterium
GGTAATCCTCCCCGTTTTAACGGGGTTCAGCGGTAGAATTCACGCGGCCATTTTCAGTTTCTGAGCGGGTGTGATGCCGCCAATGCCCATGTTGGGCCGTTCGTGGTTATATGTCCAAAGCCACTCCGTGGCGATCTCCTGCACCTCCGTTATGCTGTCAAAAATATACAGATCAAGCCATTCATGCCGGACCGTTCGATTGTAGCGCTCAACATAGGCGTTCTGCTGAGGCTTGCCGGGCTGGATGTAGTTCAGAGCGATTCCTTGGGTTTCGGCCCATTCGGTGAGCGTTGAACTGACGTATTCCGGGCCGTTATCAACCCTGATCGCCAGCGGCTTGCCCCGCCATTCGATGATCTGGTTCAGACTGCGCACGACCCGTTCGGCGGGCAGCGAGAAGTCGACTTCGATGCCCAGGCCTTCGCGGTTGAAGTCGTCCAAGACGTTCAAGAGCCTGAACTGGCGACCGTCAGCCAGGCGATCCGCCATGAAGTCCATCGACCAGACTGCATTCGGTGCATCGGGCACCGCCAACTCTTCCGGCTTCTCCCGCTTCAACCGTCGACGAGGCTTGATCCTGAGGTTCAGTTCAAGCTCACGGTAGATGCGGTAGACGCGTTTATGGTTCCAGCGGTGTCCCTGGACATTGCGCAGATGCAAAAAGCACAGGCCGAAACCCCACGTCTTCTTCACCTTCACAAGCCCAAGCAACAGATCGGCGATCTCGTCGTTGTCGATATTGCGCTGAGGGCTATACCGGTAACAGGTCTCGCTGACGCCAAACGTCCTACATGCCAGCGCGATGCTCACACCGCGTTGCGCCACTGCTTTCTCGGCCAGCTCCCGGCGCTGAGATGGCCGCGTTATTTTTTTCCGAGAGCCTCCTTCAAAAGATCGGCCTGCATGCTCAAGTCCGCATACATCCGTTTCAATCGTCGGTTCTCGTCCTCAAGAGCCTTCATCTGACTCATCATCGAGGCGTCCATGCCGCCATACTTCGCACGCCATTTGTAAAAGCTGGCGGTGCTGATGCCGTGCTCCCTGCACAGGTCGGGCACGGGCATGCCACCTTCCGCCTGGCGCAACACGGCCATGATCTGGGCTTCAGTAAATCTGCTCTTCTTCATCAAAATCTCCTCGTGCATCAAGCCTGAGAAAATTCTACTTTTGAAGCCCCTTGTTCACGGGGAGGATTACCCCAGCTGTTATGCGTGGCCTTCGCAAATTTCTTCGTCTGCTTCAGCTCATCAATAAAGGCTTTTGCCTCGGCCGCCGAGCTGCACGGCCCGCCGGAGACGGCATATTTCGAGCCGCGATCGGAGATGATGTTGTCGAGGATCAGCATGGGTGGGCTATAAGGCTTGGGAGGAGTCGGGGCAAGTCCTCGGGACGGCTTGACGCGGGCGCGTGCATCGCAAAGATTGGCGGCATCCCTCCTTATTCGAGTATCCCGCCCATGTTCGATCTCCTCATAAAGAACGCCAACCTTCCCGATGGCCGCTCCGGCATCGACATCGCCGTCGGCGCCGGCAAGGTCGCAGCCGTGGAGGCGGGCATTACGGCGGAGGCGGGCGAGGTGATCGATGCGACCGGGCGGCTCGTCTCGCCGCCCTTCGTCGATCCGCACTTCCACATGGATGCGACGTTGTCGCTCGGGCTGCCGCGCATGAATGTCTCGGGCACGCTGCTTGAGGGTATCCAGCTGTGGG
>JAGWUW010000580.1 GCA_028868235.1 Betaproteobacteria bacterium
TGAGGCCTACTGTGCCTACGGCCGCTTCTGCGATGCTGGCGACCGGATCTGGAACCAGGTGAGTGAGGGCGGTGCGCAAAGCGATCAGCTGACCGAGCGGATGGCACACCATTGCCCCGCCGGACGCCTGCTGGTCTTCGACAACGCAACCGGCGAGCCGGTCGAAACAGCAGAAGCACCCGCGCTTGGGCTGATCGAGGATCCCGAGCTTCAGGTGAGCGGTCCGATCATGGTGACCGGAGGCATCCGGGTCGAAAGTGCCAGTGGCCGCTCATACGAAATCCGCAATCGGCAGGCGCTCTGCCGCTGCGGACAGTCTGCCAACAAGCCGTTCTGCGACGGCACCCATGCCTCGATGAAGTTTCGTGACGGCCTGGCGATGCCGTCACGGCGCGACAACCGCGCGACCTGACCAACTCTCCACAAGCCGCAATCGCTACAGTCCAGCAGGAGTTGAAAGTCCAATCCCATGTCCCAATCCACAGCCATTGTCCGCACCACCGCCGATCTCGCCAACGCTTGCGAAAGCGAGGCGATCACCCAAATCCGCGTCGAAGGCGAACTGGGTGAGGTGCCTCGCCTGCGCCTCAATCCCGGGGTGACCATGCAGGGCGCCGATGCATCCGCACGGCTCAGGTTCGTTGACGGGGTCGACGGCATCTGCCTCACCCGCGACAATCGGCTTGAAGCCTTGCAGCTTCATGCAAGCGACCAGCAGCGGGCGATCTGCAACGATACGGGTGTCGCCAGCCTCGGCACACTCGTGCTCAAGGACGTCTCGGCGCGCGGCCAGGTCAGCTTGGTTGCCAGCGAAGCGGTACGAAGCGGGCACGTTGTGGTCGATGGCCTTGACGTCGTATCTGCGGATTGCCGCCACTACGGGGAACGGCCGCGCGGGTACGGGGTGGCGGTCGTTCAGGGGGCTTTCACCCTCTGGAACCGCAGCGATGACAGGACCGTCCTGATCACCGCCGATCTTTCGGGAATCTCTGCAGGACGGCCTGGTGCGCCCGTTCTGGGCAGCGGCATTTTCGTCAGTGGCGGCGGGGATGATGGCGCTGTCCTGCAGGTATCCCGACTGGTTACCGGCGCGGTCCACAGCACGGCTGGCATTGAGGCGGGACTGGCTGATGTCATCAGCGGCGGGGTGTTTACGGTCTACGGTGCGCGGGTCGGACTCGTCCACAATCTGGCCGAGGTCGTGACCTACGGGCAGAACGACATGGTGCTCGACAACTGGGGGTCAGTCGATACCTGGATCGCGGAAGCAGCAGTCCAGTCGCATGGTCCCAGCGGGGTCGGCTTCGTCAATTTTGGCGTGCTCAACGATCTCGTTGTCAACGCACCGATCGAGACATTCGGGCAGGGCAGCCGCGGATTCAACGTCTATGACGGAACGTTGCGGCGCGCGACATTCGACCGGATCGTCACCTATGCCGATGGCGCGGTCGGCATTCAGGTCAGCAAGACCATCGACTCGCTCACCGTCCGGCGCGGTATCGAAACCTTTGGCGGTACCGGTCAGTCCCTGGTCAAGGGCGTGATGATGGATCTGGCCGCTACCCCGCTCAGCATCAAGCCGGGTGGCAGCGCCAAGGAGATCCATATCTCGGGCGGTCTCATTTCGCATGGCAAGGGTGTCCAGCCGCTCGAGATGAACGGCGAAATCGGCAGCCTGCACATTGACGGCGCAATGGTCGCGGCCGGC
>JAGWUW010000581.1 GCA_028868235.1 Betaproteobacteria bacterium
GCTGTTGGTTGGTTGGGTGATGATGAAGTTCACCAACGGATCGCTCGACTGGCCGATGATGCCGTTGGTCGCCGCATCATAGGACGACGGGTAGCGCGCCGCGATATAGGCAACGATTTGCGCTGCAGTGGCATTCGCACCCAGAGCGGTCCGCGCTTCGGTTGCGCGCGCCCCCGCCGCCGCATTGGTCAGCCCAAAGGCCGGCATGTTCACCTGGGTCTGGCTGATGAAGTTGCTGACATTTTTGCGGAAGTAACCGACCGAAATGTAGCTTTCCTTGCCGTAATACCACTCCGCCGACAGGTCGATATTCTTGGACTTGTAAGGCAGGAGGCCTGGATTGCCGCTGGCACCCGTGCTGCCGCCGATCCGGATCGGCGAATCCAGCGTCGTGCCGCCCTGCATGCTGGCATAGTCCGGGCGGGTAATGGTGTGGCTGTAGGACGCACGGAGCTTCACGTTGTCCATCGGCGACATGTCGAAATCAACGGCCGGCAGCCAGTTCTCATAGCGGCCGTTGAGGGTCGCAAAGGCTGATGTCGTGCCATAGATGATCGCCGTCTCATTGCCGCCGGTCCAAACGGTGCGGTTCGGAACGGGAACCAGGGCAGAGGAATCGATCTTGGTTTTTTCATAGCGCAAGCCAAGCCGCAGATGGGCCGGATTGCCGACGAGATCGAACGTGTGCGACGATTGGATATACGGCGCCCAGGTCTTTTCATGAACGGTGCGATCGGCCGTGAACTTTGCCAGGCAAGTGCCGGCGGTCTGCGCCGCGGCGCAAATGCCGAGTTGGGAATTGAGCAAAGTGATCAGGCTGGGCGTATCCACTTTGAAGTAATTCGGGATAATCCCGGACGTGTTCGAACCGGCCATGCCAGCCAGGTCGGTGGGCAGATCGGCGATGGTATAGAGGCTATCCGGGGTATTGGCGGCCGTAAGCGTGCCGCCCCAGGTGTCATTCTGGATGACGCCGAAGGCTGAGCGCACTTTGTTGTCGGTCATCGTCACGCCAAAATCCAGGCTATCGATGAACGAGGCATCGAAGTCGTAACCACCCTTGAGTGCAACTTCGTTGATTTGGTCGCGCATGTAGGCGTTGCGGAAGGCGTTACCTGCCGGACGAATGTTCGACGCCGCGATGTTGGAGCCCGGATACATGGAGACCGAGATCACCGGCATGTCGCTAGTGAAATCGACCTTCTGCGACTGAACGCCGAAGATTGCGCTGCCGACCGCGATGCCGCTGCCGTAGGGCAGAGTAGGCTTGCTCTCTGCGGTCGAGTGATGTCCGTCGAGCTCAAGACGCAGGCCGCCGGGTCCGTCCCACTTGAGGTTGCCACCGATCGAACGGTTGATCGAGCGGTTTGCAGCAACAGCGCCGGTGATCGCAAGATCCTTGCTTTCGCCCTGACCAAACGCTTCGGAGTAGAAGTTTGGTCCGGCCGCGGGGCCATTGGTCCAGCTGCTGCTGGTATTGTTGTGGTTGAACCACACCCCGATGCTGTTGGTGCGCGCATCGATGGTATTCTGTGACAGGGTGTAATCCACCGTCGCCAGCAGGGTATCGGTCGGCTTGAACTGCAGAACCAGCTGCCCGTTGATCCGCTCGCGATCGAAGGTGGTGAAGTCGTAACCAGCGTTCTGCGTCACCTGATAGACCGTGTTTGGTCCGGGGCGGTTCTGCGTTTGGGCGAA
>JAGWUW010000582.1 GCA_028868235.1 Betaproteobacteria bacterium
ACCCCTAGCGAGGCAGCCGAAGTCTGGAAAGCGGCGGCCAGATCGTTGGCGATGCCGGCAGGTGCAAAGCGCTGGAAAAAAGACAGCACATAAGCCAGGGCGACAATGCCGAGGGCCAACCAGCGGCGTTTCATCTGTTCCAGGGTCAGATTTTTCATGCGTTCTCTCGGTCAGTGATATCGGCACGGTGATTCCCGCTAGCGCGGCTGACCCGATTCTATCTGACGTTAACGTCAACTGCTCCCGGAAGATTCGGAATACGTCGTCAGGCTGCCATATCGATCAGCAAGGTCTCGATTTCCGTACGGCCAATCGGGCTCGCCATGGCAATCAGCGTAAATCCGGGCTTAAGCAGAAAATCCTTGCCCGGGTTGAATTGCCAGTCGCCATTGCGCTCGCGTACCGCCAGCAACACGTAATGGGCACTGCGTAGCTCCAAGGCGCCGAGCGGTTTGGGAATGAACCCAGCCGGTACGGCAACCTCCTCGACACGCAGGTTTTTCTCCGACTTCAGCATTTCGTCAAGGAAGGAGACCACATGCGGACGAATCATCGCTGACGCGATACGCATGCCGCCGGTAAAATCAGGAGAAACGATGGCATCCGCCCCCGCCTTGCGCATCTTCTCGATATTGCGCTGTTCGGTGCACCGCGCCACGACACGCAAGTCGGGCTTCAACTGCTTGGCGGTAATGACGATCATCAAATTGCGCGAATCGTCGCCGGTGACGGCGAACAGACCTTTGGCATCCTCCAGGTCGGCGGCCAGCAGAACGTCGTCGTCGCTGGCATCACCATGTAGGTAGAGAAAGCCAGGATTCTTCTCCTTATAATCCTCCAAGAGATGTAATTCCTCATCGACGCCGACGAAATGACGGTTAGTGGCTTCCAGTTCGTGCGCGATATTGCGCCCAACCCGGCCGAAGCCGCACAGGATGTAATGGCCTTTGAGTTTCTTGATTGCTTTTTCCATGCGTTTTCTCCGCAAGGTTCCATTGAGGTCGGTTTCGAGCAGAGCAACGGTCACGACCGAAAAGAGCAGCGACAGGTTACCGGCGCCGAGAATGCCGATAACGACGGTCAGCATCCGCGCCGGCTGGTTGCTCGACATGTCGATGATTTCGCCGAAGCCGATGGTGGCGACGGTGATGAAGGTCATGTAGAAGCAGTCGAACCACGAGTACTTGTGCTCGGTGAGCACCATGTAGCCGATGGTGCCGAACAGGTGGACGAACACCAGCGCGCCGATGGCGAAATAGAGCAGCCGGACGATATAGCCGGTCTGCAGCGTCTTGATCGGCCCCATGCCGCCCTTGTCGCTCATTCGGCCAGCGGCACCGATTGCGTCATGAAGATCACCGCCTTGCCGCCATCCATGTTGGCATGCAAGGACTCGACCAGCGGCGGATTCAACGACTGTTCGGCGTCCCACTTGATGATGAAGTTGGCCCCCGAGCCACCGGAGGCATCGTTCAGCTCAACAAACAACTCCAGCGTACCGAGCGGGGGAATCTGCATGGGTACCGCTACCCGTTCGCCCAGCAGCTTGCCGTTGGTGTCGAAGTATTTTGCCGAAAGAACGCGCAAGGGCCGCTTGGTATCGGTATTACGAATACTGACCAGCGTCGACAGCAGGACAGAGGAGGCCTTGCCGCTCTTGCCCAGATTGCCGTACAGCATGTGCGAGTAGATGGGCAG
>JAGWUW010000583.1 GCA_028868235.1 Betaproteobacteria bacterium
ATCCGATGGACAACTCGCAGATGACCTCGCAGCTGGCGCAGATCAGCACTGTTGATGGCATCGAGCGCCTCAACAAGACCCTGACCGCCATGATGAGTGGCAGCAGCACCCAGCAGGCGCTGCAGGCGGCAGCCCTGGTTGGGCATGGCGCCCTGGTCGCCGGAAAGAATATCCAGCTCGGCGATTCCGGTGGTGTCGGCGGCTATGACCTCGCCAGCGCCGCCGACGTGGTCAAGATCGAAATCAAGGACGGCAACGGCAATCTGGTACGCACCCTCACCGTCGAGGGGCAGGACGCGGGCGTGCAGAACTTCGTCTGGGACGGCAAGAACAGCGACGGCACGGCGATGACGGCCGGCAACTACACCTTCAGCGTGACCGCCACCCAAGGCAACAACGACGTCACGGTGGATCCGCTCCAGTTCGGCTACATCAGCGGCGTGGTCCGCAATAGCACCACCGGCGATCTCGGTATCGACGTGGGCAGCTACGGCCGCTTCGGCATCGACGACATCAAGCAGATCATCTGATCCGCATTCAGGAGAGAGAAACATGTCCTTCCAACAAGGTTTGAGCGGCCTTAACGTCTCGTCCAAGGCGCTGGATACGATCGGCAACAACATCGCCAACTCCGGCACCGCTGGTTTCAAGGGCGCCAATGCGCGCTTCGCCGATGTGTTCGCGGCTTCGCTCTCGGGTGCCGGCGCCTCGCAGATCGGCATTGGCGCGACGCTGTCCTCGGTGTTTCAGCAATTCACCCAGGGCAATATCACCTCGACCAGCAATCCGCTCGACCTGGCCATCAATGGCGGTGGCTTCTATCGTCTCTCCGACCAAACTGGCGCCTCTGCCGGCACCATCTCGTACACCCGCAACGGGCAGTTCCTGATCAACAAGGATGGCTATCTGGTCAATGGGGCCGGCCTCTACCTGACCGGCCTGCAGGCCGATCCGGTCACGGGCTTGGTACCGACCAGCGGCCAGCCCGGTGCGATCAAACTGGATACCTCGCTGATCAATCCGAACGCGACGACGACCAGCGAAATCGCCCTCAATGTCGATTCGCGCGCGACGGTGCCGGCCCACACACCCTTCGATCCGACCGACTCGCTCAGCTATACCTCGTCGACGACGCAGACGGTCTATGACAGCCTCGGCAATCCGCACAATCTGCAACTGTACTTCGTCAAGACATCGACGGCCAATCAGTGGAGCGTGTATACCCAGCTCGACAGCGACCCCAGCACGCTCAACGATCCGACCGTGAATGCCACCGCTACTGGCCCGCTCACGCTCAACTTCGACTCGGCCGGCGCCTTGACCACCACGCAGCCGTTGACATTGTGGCCGGCCACCGGCTATCCGATGGCTACCACCACCGGTGCCAATCCCTTGTTGTTCACCCTCGACCTGACCGGCTCCACTCAGTACGGCGCCGACTTCGGCGTGAATACACTCAACCAGGACGGCTATGCCTCGGGCCGCCTGTCCGGTATCTCGGTGGCCAACGACGGTACCGTACAGGGCTTGTACTCGAACGGCCGCACCCGCGACATGGGGCGCCTGGTGCTCGCTACTTTCCAGAATCCGAACGGCCTGCAAAACGTCGGCGGCAATCTGTGGCAGGAAACCGCAGACTCCGGTCAGCCCATCACCGGCACGCCGGGGCAGGGCAACTTGGGTCTGATCCAGTCGGC
>JAGWUW010000080.1 GCA_028868235.1 Betaproteobacteria bacterium
AGTGCAGCGATGAGGTTGAGCAGGCGCGTGACGTGCGGGTTTGCCCACAAACATGCACACACCGCCGCTGGAAGCTGTGATTCCATGGGTGTCTCCGGGGTGCGCGGGCAACGCAAATTTATATTTATGGAGGCATGTTACCCAAAATACTTGGGAGTGACTACTGCCCGGAGCGGTGGTCTCGATGCCTCGCGTATAATGCTATTTTTTGCCGATCAGTCGTTGCTCGCATCCGGGCTTCGTCCGTTTTCAGGAAATTTCATGCTCGACATCCAACAACTTCGTACCAACCTCGATGCTGTAGCGGAAGGCCTCGCTAAGCGTGGCAAACCAATTGATTTCACCGAATTCAGAGCCCTGGAAGCCGAGCGCAAGACGCTGCAGACCCGCACGCAGGATTTGCAGGCTCAGCGCAATACGCTGTCCAAGCAGATCGGCATGCTCAAGGGCAAGGGAGAGGACGCTTCGCAAGTCATGGCTCAGGTCGGTGCCCTCGGTGACGAACTGAAGGCTTCCGAAATCCGCCTCGGAGAGCTGCTGGAAAAATTCAACGCCCTGCTGGCCACCCTGCCCAATGTGCCGGACGATAGCGTGCCGGTCGGTGCCGACGAGACCGCCAATGTTGAGCAGAAGCGCTGGGGTACGCCGAAGACCTTCGATTTCCCGGTCAAGGATCACACTGATATCGGCGAGAGTCTCGGTCAGCTCGATTTTGCGACGGCGGCCAAGATTTCCGGCGCCCGCTTTTCTCTGCTCAAGGGCAGCATCGCCCGCCTGCACCGGGCGCTTGCCCAGTTCATGCTCGATACGCATACTGGAAAGCATGGCTACACCGAGGTCTATGCCCCGTACCTAGTCAATGCCGCCAGCCTGTTCGGCACCGGCCAGTTGCCTAAGTTCGAGGAGGACCTGTTCAAGGTGCTGCGCGGCGACCAAGACCCGCTGTATCTGATCCCGACCGCCGAAGTTCCGGTGACCAATATCGTGCGCGACGAAATCCTCGCTGCCGAAGCGCTGCCGCTCAAGCTCGTCTGCCACACGCCGTGCTTCCGTTCTGAAGCCGGTTCCGGCGGTCGCGACGTGCGCGGGATGATCCGCCAGCATCAGTTCGACAAGGTGGAGTTGGTGCAGATCGTCCATCCGGACCAGTCGGCCGGAGCTCATGAAGAACTGACGAGTCACGCCGAGGCTATCCTTGAAGCGCTGGAACTGCCGTATCGCCGCGTCGTACTGTGCTCGGGCGATATGGGTTTCTCTGCGGCCAAGACTTACGATCTGGAAGTCTGGCTGCCGGCTCAGGATACCTACCGCGAGATTTCGTCCTGCTCCAATTTTGGTGCTTTCCAAGCTCGTCGCATGCAGGCCCGTTTCCGCAACGACAAGAACAAGCCCGAATTGTGTCATACGCTGAACGGTTCTGGCCTAGCCGTAGGCCGTACGCTGGTGGCGATCCTGGAAAACAACCAGCACGCCGATGGCAGCGTCGAAATTCCAGCCGCATTGCGCCCCTACATGGGCGGCCTGGAAATGATTGTGCCGCGCTGATCTGCTGCACTTTCACTAACCGAAAATTGAAAATGCCCGCCTGAAAAATCGGGCATTTTCGTTTGCATCAGTTGCTGGCGCTGGTTTCGATGGTTGGCAATCTAAGTGGGCGTCCATTTATCCCGTCGGTGGGCTCTCCGATGGACTTGGCAGCGGCCATGCGTTTGGCGTATGCCTTGCGACGTTCCTCGACTTCCATGACCAGGCGCTTCAGGCTCTCAGCAGCCTTGGGCGTCGGCCCGAAGGGGGCTGCGTTGCGTTGCAGGATGTCGTAATAGCTACGGATGTTTTCGACCAAAATGACGGCCTCGCCACCACGCGCCTTGCCGATCTTGAGCTGTTGGGCGACTTTGGGTTGCGATAGCATGGGCAAGATGCGTTTCATCTCGTACCACGCATTGGGGTCGGCCTTCAGTTGCCGGGCGAGGGTCCGGGCGGCATTGAAGTGTCCAGGGCCAATGTTGTAGGCGGCCAAGGCGAGCCAAGTGCGGTCCGGCTCCTCAGCCTCTTCAAGCTGTTGCTCCTTGAGCAGGCTGATGTAGCGGGCTCCGGCCAGGATGCTCTCTCTCGGGTCGAGGCGGTTGCTTACCTGCAGGCGGTCGGCGGTGTCTTCGGTGAGCATCATGATGCCGCGTACGTTGGTGTAGCTGGTGGCGTTCGGATCCCACTGCGACTCGTGATATGCCACTGCGGCGATCAGGCGCCAGTCGATTCCCGTCAGCATCTGTGCGGCCTGAAAAAATTTGCGGAACTTGGGTAGGGTGGTTTCAATTTCGCCGAGAAACTTGACGATGTCTGCCTGCTCCAGGCGCCGAACGTGGCCGAGGTAGCGATCCTCCAGTCGGGCCAGCGTACCGTCGTGCTGGACGCGCTCGACAAAAGCATCAAGGCGGGCCTTGAGTTCGGCATTCGGGTGCTTGCCCAGGGCCCAGACGACTGGTTGGCTATCGCTGAGTAGCAACGAGGAATGTAGGTTGGGTACGTGCTGGTTGGCGAGATCCTCTAGGCTTTCGTCGAGAGCGACATACTCGATACGACGGTTGCCCAGTTGCCCCAGCAATTCGAAAATGTCGGCGCCATTGAATTCGACGATCCGGATATTTGGGACTTCCCGCGCCAGCTTGCGTAGCGTTTCAGCCTGCCGGGAGCCGGCCATCACGTGTACGGTCGCACCGCTCAACTGTGTGGTGCTGGTCAGCGGCAAGGTGGCTTCGTGCTGGACCAGGATGTCGCGGGTCTGGAAGATCGGCGGGGTTGTTAGCAAAGATGGGTCGTTGCTAGGAGACAACCAAGCAGCAGCAAGATGATAGCGACTTTCGGCGAGTTGCGACTCCAGGGTTTCTGGTGCCGCGACAATGTATTTCACACCAACACCGAGTTCCTGGGCGAAGGCTTGTGTCAGATCGTACTCCAGGCCCGCGGGGTTGCCGTTTTCATCAGTGGTGTAGGTAAGCTGGCCGGGACGAATGAGGACTACAAGATCGTGCTGGGCGGGAGTGGGGAACGGTAAATGCGAACCATCCTCGCCGCAAGCGGCGATAAAAAAAACGACAATCAGGAGTAACAGGCGTTCTATCCAGCGCATGTCTTGTGCTATTATTTCGCTCCCGCGGAGAGGTGGCAGAGTGGTCGAATGTACCTGATTCGAAATCAGGCGTACTGCAAGGTACCGTGGGTTCGAATCCCACCCTCTCCGCCAAGACCTGAAACAAGCCATATTTTTGAGTCGTGAAACGACTTGGTGAATGTGGCTTTTTTCTTGCCTGTCATCCCAAGCTTGCCCACCGACCACATGGGCGGCGCCGAGTATACCCGAGCAGCCGCTTCCCCTTGTATGGGGAGTGTAAAGCTTTGTTACGGGTCTTTCGGGGCGTGATTTAACCCACATCGCTCGGCTCTTGGCATAATCGCAGCAATGCTCGCTTACATCATTCGCCGTCTGCTCTACGCGTTGCCCATCCTGATCGGGGTGAATCTGGTCACCTTTGCGCTGTTCTTCGTGGTCAATACGCCGGACGACATGGCACGTATGCAACTGGGTGTCAAACGCGTGACGCCGGAGGCAATCCAGAAATGGAAGGCGGAACGCGGCTACGACAAGCCCTTGTTGGTCAATGCCGAGGCGAGCGGTCTGGCGATGATGACCGAGACGATCTTCTTTCAGAAATCGGTACGCATGTTCGTGGGCGATTTCGGGCATGCCGAGGATGGCCGCGACATCGCACGCGAGATCGGCAGCCGTACGGGGCCGTCACTGGCCATCGCACTGCCCACCTTCATCCTCAGCCTAATCGTGACGGTGAGTTTTGCCCTGACGCTGGCTTTCTTTCGCGCGACCGCTTTCGACTTTTGGGGAGTCGTGCTGTGCGTGGCGATGATGTCCATCTCAGGTCTGTTTTATATCATCGGTGGGCAGTATCTGATCAGCAAGGTATGGAGGCTGGTGCCGATTTCGGGTTACGGTACGGGGCTGGAAGCATGGCGCTTCCTAGTCCTGCCAGTGTTGATCGGAGTGATTTCGGGAATTGGTTCGTCGACCCGCTGGTATCGGACGATCTTTCTCGAGGAAGTCAGTAAGGACTACGTGCGGACAGCTCGGGCCAAGGGTTTGCCGGAAACCTTGGTTTTCTTCCGCCACATCCTGCGCAATGCGCTGATTCCGATTTTGACGGGGATCGTGGTGGTCATTCCCTTACTCTTCATGGGCTCGCTATTGACCGAATCGTTCTTCGGTATTCCTGGTTTGGGTAGCTACACCATCGATGCCATTAATGCTCAGGATTTTGCTGTGGTGCGTTCCATGGTTTTTATTGGTTCGGTGCTTTATATCGTCGGCCTAATCCTGACCGACATATCCTACACACTGGTCGATCCGCGGATACGCTTCGAATGATGGGTTTTCAGATCGTTGTCCTGTGGTCCGATATGTTGATCTGGCTGCTCGTCGCGGCCGGTATTGGTGTTGGCGTGCTAATCGCAAAAACCCCTCCCTTGTTGACGGCGTGGCGGAGGGTCGGTGCCAACCGGGTCGGCATGGCCTCGGCCACCGTGCTGCTCGCCTTCATTCTGGTCGGTCTGTTCGATTCCCTGCATTACCGTGCAGCACTGGATGGCAAACCGGGCCAGAAAGTGCAGTACGCCGTCGAAGTATTGTCAGCGCTTGATGCCCTGGCGACACCGTTGCGTACCCGCAGCGAGAAAACATACTCCGAGCCGTTCGCCACCCGCCTGTATGCCAAGGAAACCGTTGACGTCCCCGGACGGGATTCCGTGCGCGAGTATCCACGCCTAAAGTATGGTGGCCGGCATTTGGGGGAGCACGAGGATGAGGTGGCAGCGGACGCTGCCTTCACTGCCTTTCGTGCCGGAGTCTTGGCACTACTTGGCTGGCTGGCATTGGCCGGAATGGCAGCAGCGGTTGTCGGTCGAGATAGCGTGATCGGATGGCAGCGTATCTGGCGAGGCGAGACGGCCTTCGCTTGGAATGCGGTGCTGGTGACACTTGGCCTGATATTGCTGGGTGTGGTGCCGCTGTTCTGGCTTTCAGGCCAATATCACGTATTCGGCACCGACAAGGTGGGGCAGGACGTACTCTATCAGGTGCTGAAAAGCGTGCGAACCGGTTTGATCATCGGTCTGGTCACGACCTTGGTCATGTTGCCGATGGCGGTTCTGCTTGGCATTGTCGCCGGTTATTTCCGGGGCTGGGTCGATGATGTGATCCAGTACATCTATACTGTACTGAACTCGATTCCCAGCGTATTGCTGATCGCCGCCGCCGTGCTAATGATGCAGGTGGTTATCGATACCCATCCGCAGTGGTTCTCGACCGCCGCCGAACGTGCAGACCTGCGCCTGCTGGCGCTCTGCTTTATTCTCGGTATTACCAGTTGGACGGGGCTGTGCCGGCTGCTGCGCGGCGAGACGCTGAAGCTGCGCGAGCTGGAATACATCCAGGCGGCGCAGGCCTTTGGCGTGTCGAGTTGGCGGATCATCATCCGCCACATCCTGCCCAACCTGATGCACATCGTCATTATTGCGCTGGTCATGGACTTTTCCGGTCTGGTGCTGGCCGAGGCTGTGCTTTCCTATGTCGGTATCGGTGTCGATCCGACCATGACCAGCTTCGGTACTATGATTAACAACGCCCGCATGGAATTGGGCCGCGAGCCGGCGGTGTGGTGGTCGTTGGTGGCGGCCTTCGCAGCGATGTTTATTCTCGTTCTCGCCGCTAATCTGTTTGCCGATGCTGTGCGTGACGCATTCGATCCGAGGGCTGTGTGATGTTGCGGATTGAAAATCTACGTCTTGGTTTTACTTCCGGGAAGAACACGCTGGCGGCAGTGGACGGTATTTCGTTTTCGATTGCCAAGGGGGAAACCTTTGCCCTACTTGGTGAGTCGGGCTGCGGCAAGTCAGCTACTGCGCAAGGCATCATGCGCCTGCTGCCTGCGGCCGGGCGTGTTCTTGACGGCCACGTGTCGCTTGATAACGAGAACCTGCTGGCTTTGTCCGAAGCCGATATGCGCGCCTACCGTGGCGGCCGGATGGCAATGATATTCCAGGAGCCGGCGACCAGCCTCAACCCGGTACTGACCGTCGGCCAGCAGATCGGTGAGGTGCTCCGGCGTCACCTCGGTCTGGCCGGAGCGGAGGCGATTGCACGTATGGTCGACCTATTGCGCCAAGTAGGGATCGCCGATCCGGAGCGCCGCCTGAATGAATACCCGTTCCAGTTCTCGGGAGGCATGAAGCAGCGAGTGATGATTGCCATAGCCCTGGCTGGGGAACCGGAACTCTTGATTGCCGACGAACCGACTACTGCTCTCGACGTCACAGTTCAGGCACAAATTCTTGATTTGCTGGCCACTTTGCAGGCTGAGCGCGGTATGGCTATCTTGCTCATTACCCACGATCTCGGCGTGGTCGCCAGAATGGCGCATCGCATCGGTGTCATGTATGCCGGCGAACTGGTCGAAGTCGCTAACCGTGAAGCGTTCTTTGGCAGGCCTCAACATCCATACACACAAGCTCTATTTGAGGCGCTGCCCGATATTTCACGGCGTGGCCAACTTCTGTCTACCATTCCCGGTCAGGTACCGTCGCTCTCAGCCATGCCATCAGGCTGTCGTTTTGCCGAGCGTTGTATCCACGTCATGCCCGTTTGTCGCGAGCAGTCCCCGCACTGGCATGGTCAGGAAGAACACGTCGTACGTTGCTACTGGTCGGGACAGGCGCGGTTGGCGAATAGCGCCTGCCATGAGGTTTCTGAACTTGGTGTTTCGACCGGCAAGGGTTTTTTGGTAGTCGACGGTCTGAAGGTGCATTTTCCGATCCGCAAAGGTCTGCTGCAACGTACGGTTGGTCATGTGCGGGCAGTCGATGGCATATCGCTGTCCATCTCCCCGGGGCGAACGCTGGTCTTGGTCGGTGAGTCGGGTTGCGGCAAGACGACAGTGGGTAAGGCCTTGTTGCAGTTGATTGCACCGACGGCCGGTTCGGTTCGCCTGGGCGATAATGAACTGGTCGGACTGGCAGGGCGTCGCTTGCGCGCGGCACGGCGCCATATGCAGATGATCTTTCAGGACCCGTTTGCTTCGCTGAATCCGCGCCTGCGGGTCGGGGAGATCATTGCAGAAGGAATGGAGGCACTGGGCGTAGCGGGCAATGCCGTTTCCCGGCATGCCACTGTTAGCGCACTGCTTGGCCAGGTTGGCCTCCCGGAGGAGGCGGGCGATCGCTATCCGCACGAATTTTCTGGTGGCCAGCGTCAGCGTATTGCCGTTGCCCGAGCACTGGCTGTGCAACCTGAACTATTAATTTGCGACGAACCGACCTCCGCTCTCGATGTGTCGGTGCAGGCTCAGATTCTTAACCTGTTGAAAAAACTTCAGGGCGAGTTGGGTATTGCCTATCTATTCATCACGCACAATTTCGCCGTGGTCGAATACCTGGCGCACGATGTGGCGGTGATGTATCTCGGGCGGATCGTCGAGCAGGGCAGGGCGGAGGAGGTGTTGCGCAATCCGCAACATCCTTACACGCGGGCTTTGCTGTCAGCCGTTCCATTGCCACGTCAGGAGGGGGCTGCAGCGGTCATTCGTCTGCCAGGTGAAGCGCCGTCGCCGGCCAATCCGCCGACTGGCTGTCATTTTCATCCGCGCTGCCCAAATGTCATGGAGGTGTGCCGGAGCCGCTATCCTGGCAAGGTCGAGGTTTCCGTCACGCATTCAGCGAGCTGCCACCTGCTGACCTGAATTACTTGTGGTGCTTGCTGCTTGGTTTCGGGATCTTGGCCGGACTGGCGGTAGGCTTGCCAGAAGTAGCTTTACTGCTGGTTGTTTTGGGTTGAGTTTTGTTGGCAGCTTTGGCGGTACTCTTATCTTTCTTCGCTGGCATGCCTTTGCTTGTCTTGCCGCTTTTCGCTGCTGCTGGCTCGTCGCGTGTCACGCAGGGTTTGGCACCATGTTTCGCTGATTTACCACAAGTACGGGCGAGGCGTTCAGGTTCGATGATGAGTTGTGGTTCCGGGGCGTTAAGCAAAGAGACCAAGCCCGATGTGCTGCCATTCCCAGGAACCAGCAACGTTGAACCTGCGCCCAGGCGGACTTTTTCGGAAAGGCCATTTACGCGGGCGAGTTCGTTTGATGTTGTGTCGAAACGCGCCGCAATGTGGTCCAGGCGCTCTGGAGAGGTAACGGTGTAGGCCTGCCACTGGGTCAGCGGTATTTTGCTGTTGTGCAAGTTGCTGCGGAAGGTGTCGAGCTTGTCGGTAGGGATCACGACCGGGGTGTCGGGCTTGATGATAGGCCGGTTGTGCGACGGATTCAGGCGCTGGAATTCCTCGACAGACATGTTGGCCAACTGGGCGGCCGTCTTTACGTCGATTGGCCTAGGACTTTCCAGGGTAGCGAAGTAGGGCTCGTTCGGGATGAAGGGCAGGCCGAGGCGGGCGATCAGTGCCGGGTTGCCGAAAATGTTCTTCAGGGCCTGTAGTTTCGGGACGTAATGCCGGGTTTCGTTCGGCATGTTCAGGCTGGGGTAATCGGTCGGCAGGCCGCGCGACTCGTTCTTGACGATGGCCCGCTTGACCGCACCTTCGCCCCAGTTGTACGAGGCCAGCGCCAGGTGCCAGTCGCCGTGCATCTCGTAGATGCTCTGCAGGTAGTCGAGCGCAGCGTTGGTCGAGGCGACGATGTCGCGGCGCTCGTCGCGCCACCAGTTCTGTTCGAGATTGAAGCGCTTGCCAGTGGCCGGGATGAACTGCCACAGGCCGGAGGCGTGGGCGCGCGAGTAGGC
>JAGWUW010000081.1 GCA_028868235.1 Betaproteobacteria bacterium
ATAGTTCTTCAACTCAACGAGCTGACGGTCGAAAGCAGCAACCGAGCTATCGAGCAACTTCTTGCTGCGCTCAACATCGACTTCCTGACCAACCTGGAAATACGCCTTGGCCATACGCTGGGACAACATACGCTGGCGCCCGGCCTTGTTGATGGCGGCATTGATATCGCTGATTTGGGCCTGCGCACATTCACTAATCAGGCCCAAAAAGAAAACGAGACAGACACTCAGAATAGTCTTCAAGAAGACCTCCGTTCGATACGAGGAGATGGTCTTGAAGACTAGCGGCTACGCGAAACGTTCCACCATGATATGCATCAACAATGTAACACCACCGTAAAATCGGCTTAAGGCAGCTGTGTCAGGTAGTTGGCGACTGCTGTCACATCTTCGTTTTTGAGAGGCGCGGTGGCGATAGTCATCAGTTGATTGTTGCGGATACCCGTACCATCGCGATAGCGCATGATGGTGGATTGCAGGTACGGTAGTTTTTGGCCGGCTAGGCGCGGGTACAACTCACCGCCACGCGCCTGATCGCCGTGGCAGCGTACGCATAGCTTGGTAAACAATTCTTTACCCCGAGCGACCTGAGTTGCATCCGCCTTGACCGGAGAAACCGGCTCACTGGCGAAATACAGCGCGATCTGCAAACGCTCCTCGTCCTTGAGCACCTTGATCAGTCCTTGCATGAACTGATCTTTGCGCTCACCGGCACCGAACTTGCGAATCTGCTCGAGCAGGTAGGCGGGGTTTTGTCCTGCCAGGTTTGGAACATCCGGGGATTTGCTGATGCCGTTTTCGCCATGGCAGTTGGCACAGAAAAACGACGCCTTGCGCCCCGCCTCGACAGCCGCTCTCAAGGCAGCAGGGTCGCCCTGAACGGTTTTCAGCCGTTCCTGCGCCGTAGATTGAGCCAGCGCCGAAACACTTGTTACAAGAAAACCGACCGCGATGAACAATGTCCGCACAATACCCCTCCCGCAAAAGGAGTAGTAATTATGCAGTACCCCCAACGGTCAGTCCATCGATACGCAAGGTTGGCTGGCCGACGCCGACCGGCACGCTCTGGCCGTCCTTACCGCAGGTACCGACGCCAGGATCGAGTTTCAGGTCGTTGCCGATCATCGACACGCGGGTCAGCGCGTCCGGGCCATTGCCGATCAGCGTCGCGCCCTTGATCGGCCGTGTCACCTTGCCGTCCTCGATCAGATAAGCCTCGCTCATCGAGAAAACGAACTTGCCACTGGTGATATCGACCTGGCCGCCACCGAAATTGGCGGCATAGATACCCTTCTTAACCGACCGGATGATCTCCTGCGGATCGTGCTCGCCGGCCAGCATCATGGTGTTTGTCATGCGTGGCAGCGGTAGGTGGGCAAAGGATTCACGACGCCCGTTGCCGGTCGGCGCGACGCCCATCAGGCGAGCGTTCAGGCTATCCTGCATGTAGCCCTTGAGGATACCGTCCTCGATCAATACGTTACGCTGAGTCGGGTTCCCTTCATCGTCGAAATTCAGCGAGCCACGCCGGTCGCTGATCGTGCCATCGTCGATGACGGTGACGCCCTTGGCTGCCACGCGCTGGCCGATGCGGCCACTGAAGGCAGAACTACCCTTTCGGTTGAAATCCCCCTCCAGACCATGGCCAACCGCTTCGTGGAGCAAGATCCCGGGCCAGCCGGAGCCGAGGACCACCGTCATCTGACCAGCCGGAGCGGGTTCGGCATGCAGGTTGACCACCGCCTGATGTACGGCCTCCTTGGCGTAGCGCTGCAGGATTTCGTCATCGAAATAGCCGAAATCGAAACGACCGCCACCGCCGGCCCCGCCCTGCTCACGCTTGCCGTTTTCCTCGACGATAACCGACACCGAGCAACGGACTAGCGGCCGGATATCGGCAGCCAGACGACCATCGGAACCGGCGACCAGGATCACCTCGTATTCGCCAGCCAGCGAAGCCATGACCTGCACGACGCGCGGATCGATGGCTCGGGCATAGCCTTCCAGGCGCTCGAGCAGCTTAACCTTGGCATCAGCTGGCAGCGAAGCGATGGGATCGTGCGGTACGTACAGCGAGCGACTGGCCTTGATCGCCTGCAAGGCCGGCAGCGTACCGGACTGCCCGGCGGCCGCGATGGCACGCACGGCGTTCGCTGCATCGCCCAACGCTCGCGCGCTAATGTCGTCAGAATAAGCAAAAGCCGTCTTTTCCCCGGAAATCGCACGCACACCGACACCTTGGTCGATATTGAAGCTGCCAGACTTGACGATACCCTCATCCAGACTCCACGCCTCGGAGCGGGAATACTGGAAATAGAGGTCGGCATAGTCGACCTGGTTTTTCAGGATTTGCCCGAAAGTCCGCGATAAATCCCCCTCGGTCAGTGAAAAGGGGGTGAGCAGCAGGGACTCGGCTTGCGCCAAGGCGGTCGGTTGGGTCATGAAGCTTCCTTACAGTTTGCGATGAGCGAGCGCCGGCAGGCTCTCGCGAATTTCGGCGATACGTCGGTGGTCTAGATCGGCAATGACAACGCCCGGCCCCTTGACTTTGCGATCAATGATCTCGCCCCACGGGTCGACGATCATGCTGTTGCCGTGCGTTTCACGGCCGTTCTCATGCCGCCCACCTTGTCCGACCGCCAGCAGGTAGCATTGGTTCTCAATGGCCCGCGCACGCAACAGAATTTCCCAATGCGCCCTGCCGGTGGTTTCGGTAAAGGCAGCCGGCACCAGGATCAGATCGACAGGTGCCAATGCCCGGTACAACTCGGGAAAGCGCAGGTCGTAGCAAATCGACAGGGCGACCGAACCAAAGGGGGTGACGACGGAAACCGGGCGATCTCCCGCTTCAATGAAGCCAGCTTCGTCATAGGTTTCGTCCCCCTTGCGGAAGCCGAACAGATGTACCTTGTCATAGCGCGCGACGCATTGACCGGAGGGATCGAAAACCAGGCTGGAATTACGCATCTTGTCCGGCACTGAAGCCGCTAGCGGAATGGAGCCAGCAAACAGCCAAATGCCGTGCTTCCGCGCGGTTTCCGCCAGCCAGGACTGGATCGGCCCGACACCAAAGGCTTCGCGGGCCCGAACGCGGTCCGCATCGGCAGCGCCAATAATCGGAAAATACTCCGGCAGGGCGACCAGTTGCGCCCCCTGGGCCACGGCATCGGCAACGAGGCGTGCCGCATTTTCAAGGTTGCCCGCAACACGTGGCCCGGAGATCATCTGCACGGCGGCTATCCGACAATTCTGCTTGCTCACGGCTTATCTTCCTCGTCTACCTTCGGTTTCACTTCCTGCTCCGACTCCCCCGCCTTGTCCACCTTGGGATCGGCCCAGGTTCCGGTGACATGATAGCGGTAGCTGAAGAGGCGGTTGAGAGGATTCTGCATCACCGTGTTAGCCAGCAATGCAGCTGCGCCGACTACCGGATTGACCAGCGCGGCGCCGACGGCTGCAACGTTGCCGATTTCCGGTCGGACAACGACTTGCAGATTCTGCGTTTCGGTTTTGAGGTCAGTTTCCCCCTCCATTTCAACCTGGGCAGCCGGCCCCTTGATGCGCAAGGGCTCGATCGTGCGCATGACGCCCTTCTTGATCGAGAACTTACCGTCAATACGGTCGAATGCTAGGCCATCGCTGAAGATATCGCGAAAATCCAGGGTCAGGCGGCGCGGCAGGGACTGTAGCGAGATCAGGCCAAGCAGCTTGCCGACGCCAGGTTCCAGCTTGTTGAACTGACCTTTCTCAGCCTCGACGCTCAACTGGCCGCTCAGGGTTGGGTAGTGGATGCCGGTCAGTGGCCCCCCCCATTGCAGATCACCGGTCAACTTGGCGCTGCCGCGGCGCACTGTGTCGGCATAGCCGAGGCGATCGAGCAACTTGCCAATATCCTTCGCTGTCAATTCGAAATCCAGCCGTGTCTGGTGACGGCCGTTGTTGATCCACACCCCCTTGCCTTTCAAGGCTCCGTCCGGATTCTGCAGATTTAGCGTATCGAGATTCCATGCCCCCTTGTCGTTGCGCGCTTTCAGCTCCAGTTTACCCAGCGCCTTGTCGCCAACATGCAGATCGTCCACCGACAGACTCATACCAGGCAGCGAATTGATCAATGTCGTGCTGCCCTCGCTGACTTCGGCGGCAGGACGCAGCATCAGGCGCTTGAAATTGCCCTCCACCCAGCCTTCACCGGCACTCTTCCAGAACACTTCGCCGACCGCTTCCCGTGTATTGAGGCCGATCTGCCAGCCACCGTCGCGCGGACGCAGCGTCGTTTCGACATTGCTAAAATCACGTTCAAAAATGCGCAGCGACGGGGTTTTCAGCGCAACGACACTGAGCGCCAAACCACCTGCCTCGCCACCGTTCCCACCCGTCGCGCCCTCCGGCAGATAATTCCGCCACAGATCGGCATCGATACGCGATGCCGCAACGCGAATCGCCAGACCTTTTTCGGGCAAGCGAGGCTCAGCATCGCCAACGGCAAAGACGCCGCGCTCCCAGTTTTCCTGGCGGCGGATGATGACCCCCTGCCCAACCTTGCCTAGCGTAATGCGGTACTGCTCACGCTGGACATCCGGATTGGTCCTTTCAATACGCAGCGGCAGCACCATGGTCGAACTCTTGTTCAAGGGTTCGGGCAACGGGGAACTGATACCGACCAAGTCCGACTCGACCACCACCTCGGCATTTCGCTTGCGGATCGCGATATCTGCTTTCCACCCGGCGCTACCTGTCAGGTGATTAACCAGCGGCCAATCGAAGTAAGCACTGACATCCTTGATCTGTGCCGTGCCGCCAGCCTGAACCGCGACCTTATCGCCAATGCTGCGCACCTGCACCTTGAGCGGGCCTCCGAAAACCCGCCCGGTGATATCCTGCGCCGTCGCCGTACTTTCGGTCAGCTGTAGGCGACCATTGACCTGCGTTAGCGGCGGCAGGCCGGCCAGCGGCTGCAATTGGTTATTCTGGAACCGGTAATCACCGCGCATCTTCGTATCCTGAGCGTGGCGCAATGGGATATCGAGTTCCAGATTCAGACTACCATTGCCGACGGCCTTCATGCCGTTAGTGAAGTGATCGATCGTATCGGCAATCGGGCTCTGCTCGATGAAGCGCAGAAACTCGGTCGTCGGCCCGTGAGCCAAGCCGCGTACCAACAGCATTTCCTCATGCGATTCAAAGTCCGGAATCTGGACATTTACTCCGGACAGGCTGGCACCGAGAATACGCCCCTTACTGGCGGCGATTTTCATGCCAGTATCGAAAGTCATGTCGGCCGCTATGCCATCGATGGCCGGCCAGCCCGGCACATAGTCCACTTTGGCATCGGCCGCCTTGGCGGTAACGATGAACTTGCCACCCTTGCCATCACGGAAGGGGAAATCCTGCAATTTACCCTTGAGGATCAACTTGCCGTCATACCCTTTCCCAGCAACGATGCCACGCCGGATCCAGGCGCGTGCTTCGGCATTGACTACATGCGGCATGTAGCGCCACACCGCCGTTGCTTCAGCTCGGTCGACCTTTGCGGTTAAATCGATTTCCCCTGGCCCCTCACCGGAATAGCGATAAACACCTTGGGCCGACCCAGCCGCATCAGGCCCGGCGAACTCCAGCTTATCGAGGTGAATGTCAGTCGCCGCCGCGAGGTTTTTCCAGCTTGCTTTCGCCTTCAAGGTGGTCAGCGCGATATCCGGCTCGGGAAAAATGGCCGGTAGAGAGAGGGCCGATTTACCCGAATCGATCAGCAGTTCGCCGCTTTTTTCGGTCAACTCAATGCTGCCGGAAAGCCCTTCTGCCCCCGGAAAATAGCCGCCAGGGTCAAGCCCGAGCTCGTGAAAACCCGCCTTCAGGCTATAACGTTTGAGCGTTTCCCCATCCAGCGTCCACCCTGCCCGCAACTCGGCAACACGCCCCCGCGGTTTATGTTTTTCAAGCAATTCCCGGCTCTTCGCATCGAGCGGCATGTGAGAAGCAAGTTTGGCGAGGACAGCCAGATCCAGAAAAGTGGCGCTGGCATTGCCGGAAACAACGGCTGTTTGTGGATTCTGATGCCAATCCAGCTTGAAATCAGTGGGTGCCACGCGGACGCCGTCCTGTGTCAGCAATTCGACCTTGTGCCCGGCCAGCGCCCACTCGTCAGCTTGGTAGCGACCTTCCAGACGGCCGCGCATACTGGCCAGATCGAGTTCCGGCAGTTGTCGACCAAGGCGAATACGTAATTCCTCAAGCGCTACATCGGCCGTCAACTTGCCGGCACCATCATCAAGGTCGCCCCAGATACGCAGCGCCCCCCGCCCCTGCGGCAGCAACACCGGGTAATCGACCCAGGCTCGCCAGCCAGCCAGGTCAGCATAGTCCAGTTCAATAAAAATCTTGCCGGTCAGGTGTTCCAGCGCATCGCCCAAGTCACCCTTCACCTCGCCGCGAATATCGACCCGCGCTGCAAGGTTATCTGGGGGAGCCGCCGACAGGCCAAAGCGATGGCGACGACCGCTGTTGTCGATTGCGAATTGCAGGTCTTCGAGGACCAGAGGGGGTGCATTGCGTAGACGGTCATCCCAAACGATGGTCGCATCGCGGATACGGATGCGTTTTTGCTCGAGCACCCACGCGGCAAAGGCAGGATCACTCTCGCCCTCGGTGTCCATGCCGGCCACGGTCAGTTTGCCGCTGGTTTCACGACGTACATGCAGGAGCGGCCCGTCGAAAGCGAGCAGGGCCAGCGTCGGACGCAAGCGCCACAAGCTCTGCCAGGACAGCACACCCTCGACGCGGGTCAAAGAAAAAGCTGGCCTACCCTGACGGTCGGCCACTACTACATCGTCGAGCACTAGATCCGGATTCAGTCCTTGCCAGTGCGCCTCTATGCGGCCGATGCGAACCGGCTGCCCGACCGCCATGCTGGCGGCCCGCTCGATCTGAGCGCGATAGTCGGCCACCCTGGGCAGCACCGTATAGCGCAGGGCCAGCACCAAGGCCGTAAAGGCCAGCCAGGCAGCAAACAGCAGCCAGCCCGCCCAGCGCAGGCCGCGGGCAACCGCCGGCTTGGCCAGAACAGGCCACAGCCAGTGCAAACGGTGATACACCGCGGCACGAGTGTCCGGAGATATGACGCCGGAACGGCGACTCAGCAGGTCATTCACCAGCGTAACCGCTTTGCCTTTGGGGGTTATAGCTCACTACAATCAGGAAATCGCCAAAACCTGCATTCTATCCTTTTCGGCCTGCGCGCCGACCGAACATCATGGACACCCTGCCCGACACCCGCTGGCAAGTCGCTCTCGACCACAGCCGCTACCTAAACAACCTGTTCTATGCACGCCCCGACCTGATCCCTGAGCTGGCGGCCAGCTGGGAACAGCCGCTGACCGAGGAGTTGCTGATGGCGCCGCTGCGTCATGATTTCGGCGACGACGAAGCACTTCGTTCGGCCTTGCGACGTCTACGCCACCGGGCGATGGCCCATCTCGTATTGCGTGACCTCTGCGGTCTGGCCCCCCTCGAAGAAATTGTCGAGAGCATGACCCTGCTCGCCGACGTCACCACTAACTTTGCGCTCGACTACTACCATCGCCAGTTGGCCGACAGTTACGGTGAGCCGCTGGACAGCCAGGGTCGCCCGCAGCGCCTGCTGGTCATCGGTATGGGTAAGCTCGGCGGTCGCGAGCTGAACGTGTCGTCCGACGTCGATTACATCTTCATCTATCCTGAAGAAGGAGATACAGCCGGCCCACAGAAAAGTATTGAGAATTTCGATTTCTTCAATCGCCTCGGCAAGCGGGTAATCGGCGCCTTGGGCGACCTGACGGCCGACGGCCAGGTTTTCCGCGTCGACATGCGCCTTCGGCCGAACGGCGATTCCGGTCCACTGGTCTGCTCGCTCGACGCACTGGAGAACTACTTCATCACCCAGGGCCGCGAATGGGAGCGCTACGCCTGGATCAAGGGGCGAACTATGAATGCCGGCCCCAACCTGCAGCCGGATTGGGTCACCGCAATGCAGAAAATCGCCCGCCCGTTCGTTTTCCGCAAATATCTCGATTTCGGCGCCATCAACGCTATGCGCGACCTTCATGCGCAAATCCGCCGCGAGGTGGCGCGCAAGGATATGGCCGACCATATCAAGCTGGGGCCGGGGGGCATCCGCGAAATAGAATTCATGGCCCAGGTCTTCCAGCTCATCCGCGGCGGCCGCGATCCTGCATTACAAATACGCCCAACTCTGGCCGTCCTTGCCTTGCTGGCCGAACGCAAACTGATTCCGGCCGAGACCGAGCGTGAACTGCACGACGCCTACATTTTCCTGCGCCGGCTGGAACATCGTTTGCAATACGTCGAAGACAAACAGACGCATATGCTCCCGGAAATACCCGAAGAACGGGAGAAGATCGCTCACAGCATGGGCTTTACCGACTGGCTGGCAATGTGCGTCGTACTCGGCAAACACCGCGAGATCGTCAGCCGCCATTTCGAAGAAGTTTTCTCCGACCCGGAAGCTGGCGAACACCCGCTGACGGGCCTCTGGCTCGGGCAGACAGACCTGGAAACCGCCGTCGAGAGCCTGGGCAATCTCGGTTTCCGCCACCCCGCGGATGCTATCGCCCGCCTTGCCGACCTGCGCGCATCCAGCCGCTATCAGCAATTGCCCTCGAGCAATCGCTCGCGGCTTGATGCCGTCGGCCCGCGCCTGATCGAAGCTGCCAGCGCAACCGGCGACCCGGACACCACCTTGGTACGCGGCTTGAGCTTCCTCGAAAGCATTGCCCGACGCGGCGCCTACTTGGCTTTGCTGCAGCAATACCCCATGGCCCTGC
>JAGWUW010000584.1 GCA_028868235.1 Betaproteobacteria bacterium
ACCTCCGCGCGTTCGCGCCGTCATCCAGCCCAAGAATAAGGATACGGAGCCGGAACGCCCGGCAACCCGTGGTGAACGCCTGCAACTCAAGGGGTCCGGCGGCCGGTCCTCGCAACCCGCACGCGAGTAGTGCTTCGCGGGGGCGGCACACTGCCAAAACCGCACTCCGACGTCATCCGGCAGACCACCCAAGCAACTGATTTAGATCGGGTAATTGATTTTTGTGCAGTGCACAAAAATATTGTTGACAAGTGGGCAATCATCCCTATAATTAAGTCCATGCTGCAGCGCAACATCGCACGGCGAGAATGCTGCAAAGGATTCGTAGTTAAGCATGACTTTTTCTTAGGAGATATCCATGTTCACCACCCCCGAGCAATTCGCCGCCGCCAACAAGGCCACCGTAGACTCCCTGCTGTCCTTGGCCAATACGGCCCTGGCCTCCGCTGAGCGCATCGCCGCCCTGAACCTGAACACCGCCCGTTCCGTGATGGAAGATTCCGTTTCCGGCGCCAAGGCTCTGATGGGTGCCAAGGACGTCCAGGAAGCTCTGTCCATCCAGGCTTCGCTGGCCCAGCCGAACGTTGAGAAGGCTGTTGCCTACTCGCGTAGCGTCTACGAAATCTCTGCCCAGACCCAGGAAGAGTTGTCCAAAATGGTTGAAGCCCAGTTCAGCGACTTCCAAAAAACCGTTGCTGGCCTGCTGGACAAGGCTGCCAAGTCTGCTCCGGCCGGTTCCGACGTTGCCGTCGCTGCTGTCAAGAGCGCCATCGCTGCAGCCAACTCTGCCTTCGACAACATGAACAAGGCCGCCAAGCAAGTTGCCGAAATCACCGAAGCCAATGTTGCCGCCGCGACCAACGCCACCGTCAAGGCCGTCGGCGCCGCCGCCAAGGGCAAGAAGTAATCAGCCTATAAAATAACCCCCGCCTCGGCGGGGGTTATTCGTTTCATCCGCACCACCAAATCAAAACTGGAGAAGATGATGAGCAACCCGAATATCGAACAACTGACCGCCGCTCAAAAAGCCAACGCCGAAGTCATGATGGCCCTGATGCGTACCGCCTTCAACGGCGTCGAGCGCCTGACCGCCCTGAACATGGCCGCTTCCCGCGAGTTCTTCAACAACACGGTTGCCAACGCCCAGCAACTGTTGTCGGTCAAGGATGCCAACGAAGCCGCCAAGCTGAACAGCGAGCTGGCCCAGCCGAACGTCGACAAGCTGATGAGCTACTCGCGCAGCGTCTATGACCTGGTTTCCGAAATGCAGAAGGAAATCACCGGCGTCATGGAAGCCCAGTACAGCACCTTCACCAAGAATGCCGAATCCGCCGTTGCCAAGGCCAAGGCCTCCGCACCGGTCGGTGGCGATGTCTTCGCCGCCACCATGCAATCCATGCTCGGCGCTTCGACCAAGGCTTTCGATCAAATGACCTCGATGGCCAAGCAACTGTCCGACATCGCTGAAGCCAACCTGCAAGCTGCCAGCACCGTTGCCGCTCCGGCCAAGAAGAGCGCCACCGCCGCTGCTGCCAAGAAGGTTGCCAAGTAATTCAGCCCTCCACGGCTAATAAAAAACCCGCGAATCGATCGCGGGTTTTTTTACGCCTACATTTCGGGCTTTCGATTACGGGCGCCACTCCCAGTGGATAGCACGCTTCTCTACCTCGACACGAATTTCCTCCATCGC
>JAGWUW010000585.1 GCA_028868235.1 Betaproteobacteria bacterium
ACATCGAGATCGAAGAGCGCCTGCGCGCCTACATGCGCTGGAACGCCATGGCCATGGTGGTCAAGGCCAACCGCCACAACCCCGAAGACGGTGGTGACCTGGGCGGCCACATCGGTTCGTTCGCCTCGCTGGCCCACATGTTCGGCGCCGGCTTCAACCACTTCTGGCACGCCGAGAGCGAAAACCACGGCGGCGACTGCCTCTACATCCAGGGCCACGTTGCCCCCGGCGTGTACGCCCGTGCGTATCTGGAAGGCCGCCTGACCGAAGAGCAGTTGCTCCACTTCCGCCAGGAAGTGGACGGCAAAGGTCTGTCGAGCTACCCGCACCCCAAGCTGATGCCCGAGTTCTGGCAGTTCCCCACAGTGTCCATGGGTCTGGGCCCGCTGATGGCGATCTACCAGGCGCGCTTCCTCAAATACCTGCATGCCCGTGGCATTGCCAACACCGAAAACCGCAAGGTTTGGGTGTTCTGCGGTGACGGCGAAATGGACGAAGTCGAATCGCTGGGTGCGATCGGCCTGGCTGCCCGTGAAGGCCTGGACAACCTGATCTTCGTCATCAACTGCAACCTGCAGCGTCTGGACGGCCCGGTGCGCGGCAACGGCAAGATCATCCAGGAACTGGAATCCGAATTCCGCGGTTCGGGCTGGAACGTCATCAAGCTGATCTGGGGAACCCAGTGGGACACCCTGCTCCAGCGCGACAAGAGCGGCATCCTCAAGCAGCGCATGATGGAACTGTGCGACGGCGAGTACCAGACCTTCAAGGCCAAGAACGGCGCCTACGTTCGCGAGAACTTCTTCAACACGCCGGAACTCAAGGAACTGGTCGCCGACTGGACCGATGACCAGGTCTGGCAACTGAACCGCGGCGGCCACGACATCTTCAAGATCTTCGCCGCCTACAACGCCGCCGTCACCCACAAGGGCGCCCCGACCCTGATCCTGGCCAAGACCATCAAGGGCTTCGGCATGGGCCAGGCCGGTGAGGCGATGAACATTTCGCACCAGCAGAAGAAGATGGACACCGAGCAGATCGGCCGCTTCCGCGACCGTTTCAGCCTGCCAGTCCCCGACGACAAGCTCGGCGAGCTGCCCTACCTGAAGTTCGCCGAAGATTCGCCGGAATACCAGTACATGCGCCAACGCCGCATGGACCTCGGCGGCTTCCTGCCGTCGCGTCGCCGCAAGGCCGAACCGCTGGCCATCCCGGCGCTCGACACCTACGCCGCCCTGCTCAAGGCTTCCGGCGAAGGCCGCGAACTGTCCACCACCATGGCCATCGTCCGCATCATGAACATGCTGCTCAAGGACAAGCAGGTCGGCAAGAACGTGGTGCCCATCGTGCCGGACGAGTCGCGCACCTTCGGCATGGAAGGCATGTTCCGCTCGGTCGGCATCTGGAACCAGGAAGGCCAGAACTACGTTCCGGAAGACCATGACCAGCTGATGTTCTACAAGGAATCGAAGACCGGCCAGGTGCTGCAGGAAGGCATCAACGAGTCGGGCGCGATGAGCGACTGGATCGCCGCCGCCACCTCGTATTCCGTGCATAACGTCCAGACCATCCCCTTCTACATCTGCTACTCGATGTTCGGCATGCAGCGCGTCCTCGACCTGTGCTGGGCAGCCGGCGACCAACGCGCCCGCGGCTTCCTGATCGGCGGCACCGCCGGCCGCACGACGCT
>JAGWUW010000082.1 GCA_028868235.1 Betaproteobacteria bacterium
GATGGCGAACAGGCCGTCGAAATGGCAAAACAAGCGCCCTACGATTTGATCCTGATGGATATGCAGATGCCTAATCTGAATGGCATCGACGCGACACGGCAGATTCGAGCCCTTCCCGGCTACGCTCAGACGCCCATACTGGCCATGACCGCCAATGCCTTTGACGAGGACCGCCGCCTTTGTCTCGATGCCGGGATGAATGATCACATCGGCAAACCCGTCAATCCGAATCTACTCTACGAAGTCTTGCTGAAGTGGCTCGAGGCCACCACATGGGAATCGAAAGAAAAGATTCAGGATCGTTGACTCCACGTCACCGTAGCCCCCACCTGACAATTAGCTAATGCCTCCCATTCCCGCCCGAACCGTTGAACCCGAGGTCTCTTCTCCGCTCACCCACTCCCGCCAATTGCTCGTCGTTACGGCTACCGATTGGACAAGCACAACAGCTGATTTGCAGCGCTATGTGCGAGAGCGGGCAGACACCGAGTGGCAGGCCGTGGGGCGGCCGACCCTGGTTAGCCTTGGCAAGTCCGGTTTAGCCTGGGGCCTCGGTCTGCATCACCACACAGGCACAGAAGGTTTGCCCAAGCGCGAAGGCGATGGTCGGGCGCCGGCCGGCATTTTTGCGATTACTGCTTTGTTCGGCGAGGCGGATGACGAAAGCCAGTTCGCCCAGTCGGCCCGCTTGCCTTATCGCTGTGCTACCGGTGACCTCAAGTGTATCGATGACCCAGCCTCCTGTTATTACAACCGAGTAATCGACCAACGTGAAGTCGATACGGTCGATTGGCGCTCCCACGAAGACATGTTGCGGGACGACGAGCGTTATGCCATCGGTGCAGTCATCTCCCACAACAGCGCATGCCTGCCAGAAGCCGGATCGTGCATTTTCCTGCATGTCTGGCAGGCCGCCGGCATCCCGACAGCAGGATGTACGGCGGCATCGCTGGCCGACGTCTCGGAAATCTGCCTTTGGCTCGATAAGACAGCCCATCCTCTGCTCGTTCAGCTGCCGGAGGCCGAATACCGGCGCCATCAGGAAGATTGGGGGTTGCCGTAGCCGCGGCACTGCGATGACAGCCGCTTGCGAGATCGCTAGACTGGACGGCTTTCCATCTGACAAGCAGTTCATGGCCCCTTGCCCTGTACTCCGCTACCAACTGTGCTGAATCGAATCTGGGTTGCCTTCATCCTGCTGGGTTTTTCCGCCGCCGTCGTACAGACGCTTCAGGGCGACCTCGATATTTTCTCGCGCGTGCTGACCGGCCTATTTGATACGGCCCGCACCGGCTTCGAGATTTCCCTTGGCCTGGTCGGCGTCATGAGCCTGTGGCTGGGCATCATGAGAATCGGCGAGCGCGGCGGCCTGATCCAGCTATTCGGGCGTGCCATGGCGCCCTTCTTCCGGCGTGTCTTTCCCGACATCCCGGCCGGCCATCCGGCCAGCGGCAGCATCGTCATGAATTTCAGCGCCAACATGCTCGGTCTTGACAATGCCGCCACCCCGCTAGGCCTGCAGGCTATGCGCGAATTGCAGGAGATCAACCCGCATAAGGACACGGCGAGCAATCCGATGATCATGTTCCTGGTGCTCAACACGGCCGGTATCACGCTGATCCCCACGTCGGTGATCGCCATCCGCCAGAGCATTGCCCTCAAGCAGGGGCTGGCCGGCTTCAACGCGGCCGACATCTTCCTGCCCACCCTCCTGGGCACCTTCGTTTCCTTCTGTGCCGGCCTGATCGCCGTCGCGCTGTGGCAACGTATCAACCTGTTCAGCCGGCCGGTGCTGGCCTTCTTCGCCGGTTTCACGGCGCTGATGGGCGGGCTCTATACATGTTTGAACGGCATGCCGCCCGAACGCATGGCGCAGATGATCGGCCTGCTCGGCAGCGGGCTGATCGTTTCCCTTATCGTTCTCTTTGTCGCGGTCGCCGCCTGGCGCGGCATCGACGTCTATGAATCCTTCGTCGACGGCGCCAAGGAAGGTTTCGGCGTGGCCGTGCAGATCATTCCCTACCTGATCGCCATGTTGGTCGCCATTTCGGTGTTCCGCACCACGGGCGGCATGGACTACCTGATCGACGGCATCCGCGCCCTCGTGCTGGCCCTCGGCCTGAATGCCGATTTCGTCCCCGCCCTGCCGGTTGGCCTGATGAAGACGCTCTCCGGCAGCGGCGCGCGCGGCCTGATGGTCGATGTGATGACCACCTACGGCGTCGACTCCTTCCAGGGGCGGCTGGCCGCCATCATCCAGGGCTCGACCGAAACGACCTTCTACGTGCTGGCCGTCTATTTCGGCAGCGTGAACATCACCAAAACCCGCTACGCCCTGGCCTGTGGCCTGATCGCCGACGCCGTCGGGCTGGTCGGCGCCATCCTCATCGGCTACGCCTTCTACCACTGAAGCGGGCGGCATGCCCGCTACGCTCAAGCCTGGTCCGGCAGCACGCGCCCCGGGTTGAGAATGCCGCGCGGATCGAGCGCTTCCTTCAGGGTCCGCATCAGGGCGATTTCCTCCGGCGTCCGGCAATAGGGCAGGTATTCGCGTTTGTGGGTGCCAATGCCGTGTTCGGCCGATACGCTGCCGCCATAGTCGCGCAGCAGGCCGTACAGGCAGTCCTTGATCGCGTGCTCTGGGAAGGTCTCCGCCGTGGTGCCCGGGACATGGACGCAGACATGCAGGTTGCTGTCGCCGATGTGGCCGAAGGTGACGTATTCGCAGCCCGGAAACTGGCGATCCAGTTCGGCATGTAGCGCCTCGGCGTAAGGCCCGATGACGCCGATGGGCAGGCTGATGTCGAAGCTGACGACGATGGGCCAGACCACCGGGAATTCGCCCGGAGCGTCGCGCATCTTCCACAACGACTGGGTTTCCTTTTCCGAGGCGGCGATCACGGCATCGCTGACCAGACCGTCTTCCATGGCCTGTTCGAGCATCTTCTCGAACAAGGCGGCGTCCATCGCCGCATCGCTGCCCTGCATGTCGAGCAGCACGTAGAACGGCGAACCGTGCGGCAGCGGCGTACGCTGCCCAGGCAGGCGCTTGGTGACCAGGTCGTAGAAATTCGACCACATCACCTCGAAGGCCGACAGGCGCCCGGACAGCATGCGCTGGGCGTGGCGCAGCAGGGCCACCACGTCGCCGTAGGAAGCGACGGCGCACAGGGCCGTCTGCGCGCAGGACGGCAGCGGTTCCAGCCTGAAGACGACGCGGGTGATGACGCCCAGCGTTCCCTCACTGCCGATGAACAGGTGCTTCAGGTCGAAGCCGGCATTGTTCTTCAGCATCTTGTTCAGCGAACGGATGACCGTCCCGTCGGCCAGCACGACTTCCAGGCCGAGCACCTGCTGGCGCGCCATGCCGTAGCGGACCACCCGGTTACCACCGGCATTGGTCGCCACGTTGCCGGCGACATGGCATGAACCGCGCGCGCCGAGATCGATGGCCAGCAACAGGCCCTGCGCGGCGGCTGCCTCCTGCGCTTCCTGCAAGGGGGTGGCAGCCAGCACGGTCATCGTGCCGGCCAGGGTGTCGATTTCCTCGACGCCGCGCAGACGCTCCAGCGAAACGATCAATTCACCGTCACCCGGCAAGGCGCCGCCGGACAGGCCGGTCATACCGCCCTGCACGACGATGGCCTGGCCGTGGCGGTGGCACAGCTTGAGAATGCTCGCCAACTCCTCCGTGCTGCGCGGGCGGATCAGCGCGCGGGGCTGGCTGGCGACCTGCTGCGACGAGAAAAACTCGGTGCGGTAGCGGGCGTCGATGGCATCGGCGGTGGTCACGGCATCGTTGCCAAGCAGCTGGCATAGGTCGGAAATCAGGGTATCGGTCATCGATAAAACTCTTTATTGGTTGTCGTTACGATCAGCGCGGCAGGAAGGATTCGAGCAGCGTTGCGACGATTTCCGGCTGATCGTGCTGCAGGTTGTGCCCGGCATCGGGCACGGTTTCGACGCGCAGGTCGGCAAAGCAGCCGAGGCGCCGCTGCAGTTCGTCCGGTTCCTTGCCGAAGCCCATGTTCACGAAGCCCTTGTCGGCGATCAGCATCAGCACCGGAGCGACGATTTTACGCCAGGCCGCCATCGCGTCCTCGATCCGGTACAGCGCCGGCGAGGCGATCTTGTGCCACGGGTCGCAGGCCATAGCGACGGAACCGTCGGCCGCGACTCGGCTCACCGCCTGCGACAGGAATTCCGCCCGCTCCACCGACAGGCGGGGATTGGCGAAGCGCAGCCGGCGTGCCAGCGCGGCATGGTCTGGGTAGGCACGCAGTTGTGGCTCATCGGCGATTTCGTCCAGCCATTTGCCGATCTGGGCAGGGGCATCGATGGCCGGATCGGGCTTGAGGCCGAGGAAATCGAGCATAGCCAGCGTCGCCACGCGCTGCGGGCGCAACGCGGCATAGGTGGCGGCGATGTTCGCCCCCATGCTGTGGCCAACGATGCGCGCCGGCGCATCCGGCGAATAGTGCTGCAGCAGGGCTTCGAGGTCGGCATAGTAGTCGGGAAACCAGTAGGGCCGGCCCAGCCATTCGCTGGCACCATAGCCGCGCCAGTCGGGGGCGATCAGGTGCCAGTCCTGGCGCAGGGCGTCGACCACGAACTGGAAGGTAGCCGACGAATCCATCCAGCCATGGAGCAGGAAAACCGCCGGCGCATCGACCGGCCCCCAGTGGCGGACGTTATAGCGCAGGCCGCGAATGGTGATGCTTTCAGTGGTACTGGGCAGCAATGGAAGTCCCTTGCGATCTTTATCAAACCGCCAATTTACCGCGATTCGGCCACCAATACCGTTTCCATGGCGCCATTCACCCGGCTGCTACAATGCTCGCCGCCCGCCACCTTGCGCTTACGCCGCCCTCTTCTCACGATCATGCAGCCCCTTGAACCGGACAACACCGGCCCGACCATCGTCCGCGTCGATGCCCTGGACCCCGCCTTTTTGCCAGCCGCCCAGGCTCTCGCCGATCAGCTCGGCCTGCCGCTAAGCGGTGAGGCCGATTTCAACCTGCAAATCGGCGAACATGGCCTGCAGCTTCAGGAACTCGGCTCCGGTGCGGCCGGCCCGGTGCGCGTCGATTTTGTCGAAGGCGCGCTGGCCCATCGTCGCCTGCAAGGCGGTGGCAGCGGGCAGATGATCGCCAAGGCAGTCGGCATCCAGCCCGGCGTGCGGCCCACCGTGCTCGACGCGACGGCCGGCCTCGGTCGCGATGCCTTCGTTCTAGCTCAGCTCGGCTGCGACGTCACGCTGATCGAGCGGCAAGCCCTGGTCGCCGCCCTGCTCGCCGACGGCCTGCGCCGCGCCCAGGACGATCCGGAAGTGGCGGCCATCGTCGAACGCATGCACCTGCGCAGCGGCAACGCCATCGAGCAGATGCAGTCATGGTCCGGCGAAGCGCCCCAGGTCGTCTATCTCGACCCGATGTTCCCGCACCGCGACAAAAGCTCGCTGGTCAAGAAGGAAATGCGCGTCTTCCGCCCCTTGGTCGGCGACGACGATGATGCGCCGCAACTGTTGCAAGCTGCACTAAACTTGGCGACGCACCGCATCGTCGTCAAGCGTCCGCGCAAGGCGCCGTGCATCACCGGCGCCACACCCAGCTACACGCTGGAGGGCAAGTCCAGCCGTTTCGACATCTACGCCCGAAAATCCTTAAAGGGCAAGGGCTGAACAGGCACATGCGGCGCTGCACGGCATTTCAACACCAAGCACGCTGCCCATCATTAGGCTAGAATTGGTAACTGTACAAATAAACAGTTACCTCATCGCCTGACATGAACGCTCCGACTCCGGGCAACAATCGGCCAAGGCGCATCGCCCATCTCGACATGGACGCCTTCTTCGCTTCGGTTGAACTGCTGCATTACCCGGAATTGCGCGGCCAGGCGGTGGTCGTCGGTGGGCGCAGCGTCGATCAGCCGGTCATGCAGCCCGACGGCACCCGGCGCTTTGCCCGCCTGCGCGACTATGTCGGGCGCGGCGTCGTCACCACCTCGACCTATGAAGCCCGCGCCCTGGGCGTGTTCTCGGCCATGGGGCTGATGAAATCGGCCCGCCTGGCGCCCGATGCCATCCTGCTGCCGGCCAATTTCGACGCCTATCGCGACTATTCCCGGCGCTTCAAGATGGCGGTCGCCAGCATTGCGCCGCTCATCGAGGATCGCGGCATCGACGAGATTTTCATCGACCTTTCCGACTTCGATGAAGACAGCCTGCCGCTGGCCCGCCGCATCAAGCTGGCGGTTTTCGACGCCACCGGCCTTACCTGCTCGATCGGCATCACGCCCAACAAGCTGCTGGCCAAGATCTGTTCCGATCTCGACAAGCCTGACGGCATCACGATTCTCGAGATGGCGGACATCCCCAGCCGCATCTGGCCGCTGCCCGCCCGCAAGATCAACGGCATCGGCCCCAAGGCCAGCGAAAGGCTGGGCCAGCTTGGCATTCATACCGTGGGCGAACTGGCCACTGCCTCGGGAGATGTGCTGGTCCGCCACTTCGGCCGGACCACCGGAACCTGGCTGCAGCAGGTGGCTCAGGGCATAGACGAGCGCCCGATCAAGACCAGCCGCGAACCCAAGTCGATCAGCCGGGAAAGCACCTTTCAGCGCGACCTGCATGCCAAGCTGGATCGGGACGAACTGTCGGAAATCTTCACCGGCATCTGCCAGCGAGTCGCAGATGATCTCACCCGAAAGGGCTATATGGCACGCACCATCGGCATCAAGCTGCGCTACGCAGATTTTCAGGCCGTGACGCGGGACATCACGCTGGCGACGCCGACGGCCGATGGCCGCCTGATCCGCAAGGCGGCCGGCGAATGCCTGAAGCGAGTGGCGCTGGACCAGAGAATTCGCCTGCTGGGGGTCCGGGCCGGCACACTACTTCCGGCTTCTGAACTGGCGGCACCGGCTGCCGCAATCCAGGCGGAATTGCCGCTCTGAACTGTCAAAACAGCCATGTTCAGCGTCATTTGCTGCAGCCGCATAATCAGCGCTATGGCTTGCCAGTCAATAATCGTTACAAATAGATACAAACAAAATGGTGCAACGCACAATTTCTTTGGGCATAATGAACCCATGTCTCCTCCAACCCTCCTCCATGGATTGGATTTAATGCCCGCCCCGTGCGGGCATTTTTTTGTCGACGACAGACGAACCGGCCGGGAAGCGCGACTCAAAGGAGGGAAAGCTCGAATCAACCCTAGTTCATTCCGGTCTGCGCGAACCATGCCTCCAGAAATTCGACGCAAACCTTGACCTTGGCGGATACCGACAACCGGGACGGGTAGACAGCCCAGACGTCAGCCTGCTGGAAGTAATCAGGCAATACCTGCACCAGCACGCCGGATTCGATCTCGCGGCCGATATCCCAGGTCGACCGCAGGATGATGCCGTGACCGTCGATGGCCCACTGGCGGACGATTTCGCCATTGTTGGCTGACAGCGGCCCGCTGACCTTGATGGCAACCGGGCCCGCCGGCCCATCCAGTTCCCAGCGCCCGAAATCCTGGTCGCGCTCACGGATGGGGATACAGCGATGGGCCTTCAGGTCGTCCAACGATTGCGGCACACCGAAGCGCTCAAGATAGGCCGGCGAGGCGCACAGGACCCTTCGATTGCGGGCGATCCGCCGTTTGATGACGCTCCCCTCGCGTACCTGACCGATCCGGATATCGAGTTGAAAGCCTTCATCGACCAGATCGACCGGGCGGTCGAACAACTCGACCTGGATTTCCAGTTGGGGATAGCGGCGCGCCAATTCCGACAGGGCCGGTGCCAAGCGGCTGCGCCCGAAACCGTTACTGCTGCAAATTCGCAACAGTCCGCTCGGCGCAGCCTTTTCCTGGGAAATTGCCTCGCCCATCAGATCGACATCCTCGAGGATGCGCTGCGCCCATTGATGGACAATCTCGCCTTGCGCCGTCAGGAAAACGTTGCGCGTCGTGCGGTGGAACAATCTTTCCTGCACGGCCGCTTCGAGCAGGGCGACACGCTTGCTAACCACGGCCTTGGAAACCCCCAGCTCACGAGCGGTTTCGGCAAAGCTGCGGTTGCGCGCCACCACGCAGAACAGACGGAGATCGTCGAGTTGAGGCCTAGCGTTCACGTTTCGTATTCACAGAATTCACATTTACACGGATTGTAAATATTTTCGTGGCCTCTAAGCTAGCCGAACCGAACATTCGTGCATGACAGAGGAGATCGACATGAAGCACAAAATCGCCGTTATCGCCGGGGATGGCATTGGCCAGGAAGTCATGCCCGAGGGCTTGCGCGTCCTCGAGGCAGCCATGCGCCGCTTCGGTCTCGATCTGGAATTCACCCCCTTCGACTGGGCGCACTGCAACTACTACCTGGAACACGGCCAGATGATGCCGGACGACTGGTACGCCCAACTCAAGGATTTCGACGCCATCTACTTCGGCGCCGTCGGCTGGCCAGCCACCGTGCCCGACCACATCTCGCTGTGGGGTTCGCTGCTCAAGTTCCGCCGCGAGTTTGATCAGTACGCCAACGTCCGCCCGGTGCGCCTGATGCCGGGCATCCCCTGCCCGCTGGCTAACAAACAGGTCGGTGACATCGATTTCTACGTCATTCGCGAGAACACCGAAGGCGAATACTCTTCCATCGGCGGCCGCATCTTCGAAGGCACCGAGCGCGAAACGGTGATCCAGGAATCGATCTTCACCCGCAAGGGAACTGACCGCATCCTGAAATTCGCTTTCGACCTGGCGCAGACGCGGCCGAAGAAGCATGTCACCTCGGCCACCAAGTCGAACGGCATCGCCATCAGCATGCC
>JAGWUW010000586.1 GCA_028868235.1 Betaproteobacteria bacterium
CCCGCGGACGCTGGTCGCCCGATGGGCCGCATCGAGTACATCTCCGATGGCCAGTCCGTATTTAACGAGTCGTTCGCGGCGGACACGAATCTGGAATTCCTTGGCATCACCGCCGAAGACCGCCACTTTGGCCACCCCGGGGACAGCCAGCAGACGAGGCTTGAGGGTCCAGTCGGCCAGCGTGCGCAGTTCCATCGGTGAGCGTTTGTCCGAGACGAGCGCGGCAGCGAGAACGGTACTAACCGATGACGTTAAGGGCGACATTGCCGGTGGCTGGATGCCCGCTGGCAACTGACTGACCAGTCCTCCCAGGCGCTCGGAGACGTTTTGGCGGTCGCGGTAGACATCGCTGTCTGGCTCGAAGGTAACGACCACGACGGAAAGCCCCTGTATTGATTGGGAGCGCAGCGCCGACACGCCGGGCACCCCGTTCACCGCGTTCTCTATCAGTTGGGTGACCAGAACCTCGACCTGCTCGGGGGCCAGACCCGGCGCTTCTGTCTGTATCGTCACCTGGGGCGGAGCGAACTCGGGGAAGACATCGTAACGGGCGCTGGTAAAGATATAGGTGCCATAGGCCGACAGGAGCATGACAAGTGTCAGTAAAACGCTCCGATAACGTAGCGAGGTCCTGACGATGGCTGCCAGGAGTCCGGAAGGATTGCCGCTCATTTGCCTTCCTCGCCGACCTGAATGGCCGAGCGCAACTCCTCGGAAAGTAGCGTCTGAGCACCACGGACCACGACGTGCTGGTCAGCAAAGCCCGGCGCAAACCAGCTGTCGGAAAGTTGCAGTGCGCCCACCACCTCACGGCGCTCGAAGCGGCCAGGCGTGGTCGGCACGTAGGTCCAAGCCTTGCCCTGCCACCAGATGATGGCGCTAGCGGGCAAGCTTGCTCCTGCTTGTTTCGGGCCAGAAGGAAACCGGGCCGCGAGCGTCATTCCGGGAAGAATCTCATCGGCCGAGGCCAAATAGAAAAATGCCGCGCCCTGAATTCGAGGGTCGGCCAAGGGCGACGCAGAGAGCCATTTGGCGGTGCTGATGCGGCCACTATCATCCTTCAAAGTCAGCGTCGCCGCAGGTGCGGCTGTGCTCACGCCGGAAGGTGAGGCAACCCGTAGCAGCACCTCCTTCCCTTCGGCCAGGCGACGAAAGCTCGGGCTATTTTCCAACATGCCCTTCGCCATTGGGTCACCCCAACGGCGGCGGGTGGCGTTCATCGCCGCGTCGAGGCCTGTGTGGGCCGCCCGCGATGATGCTTCGTCTCCTCGCCGTGCGGCTTCTGCGGCTTCCAGCACCTTGTCGGAGACATTCCGTTCGTCACTATGCAGGCCCTTTAGGCGTTCATATTCCTTTCTGGATGCAGCCAGTGCAGCATCGACCTTGTCCGCTTGAGACTGGGCGGTCGCTAGATTGGCGGCGGCATCAATGAGTTCCTGCGCCGGCAGTGCCGTAGCGATGGCTTCGATTTCCAGCCGACGGTTTCCAGGCTGGACAGGCGCGGTTTCGATACCGGCGCGCTTTAGGGCTTCGGTATCAAGGCTCACGCCAGGGGCGGCGTCGATTTCGGCTTGAAGGCTTGCAGGTCGGCCTGTATCGGCAGCGGTGGAATTCTTGCCGAGCCAGGTAGCGATGCCGAATGCCGCGACAACTGCGGTAGCTACTAAGAGGGGGATGGACTTGT
>JAGWUW010000587.1 GCA_028868235.1 Betaproteobacteria bacterium
ATCGCCTACTTCAAGTCCATCGGCGAAGCGTACAAGGCCGAGCTGATCGAAGCCATTCCGGCCGACCAGGAAGTGTCGCTGTACACCGAAGGCAAGTTCACCGACCTGTGCCGCGGCCCGCACGTGCCATCGACCGGCAAGCTGAAAGTGTTCAAGCTGATGAAGCTGGCTGGCGCCTACTGGCGCGGCGACTCCAAGAACGAGATGCTGCAACGCGTGTACGGCACGGCCTGGACCAAGAAGGAAGACCAGGAACAGTACCTGTTCGCGCTGGAAGAGGCGGAAAAGCGCGACCACCGCAAGCTGGGCAAGCAGCTCGACTTCTTCCATTTCCAGGACGAGGCGCCGGGCCTGGTGTTCTGGCACCCGAAAGGCTGGACCATCTGGCAGCAGGTCGAGCAATACATGCGCAACAAATACCAGGTCAACGGCTACCAGGAAGTGAAGGCGCCGCAGATCCTCGACGCCAGCCTGTGGGGCAAGACCGGCCACTGGGACAACTACCGCGAGAACATGTTCGTGACCGAGTCGGAAAACCGCTCGTACGCGCTGAAGCCGATGAACTGCCCCGGTCACGTGCAGATCTTCAACAGCAACATGCGCAGCTACCGCGACCTGCCGCTGCGTTACGGCGAGTTCGGTCAGTGCCACCGCAACGAGCCGTCCGGCGCGCTGCACGGCATCATGCGCGTGCGCGGCTTCACCCAGGACGACGGCCACATTTTCTGCACCGAACACCAGATCGAAGCTGAAATCACCGCCTTCAACACCCAGCTACGCAAGGTCTATGCCGATTTCGGCTTTACCGACATTGCCGTGAAGCTCGCGCTGCGTCCGGACGATCGCGTTGGCTCCGATGCCGACTGGGACAAGTCGGAAAACGCCCTGCGTTCCGCCCTGCGTGCCAGCGGGCTGGAATGGGAAGAGCTGCCCGGCGAAGGCGCGTTCTACGGGCCAAAAATCGAATTCCACATCAAGGATGCGCTGGGACGCTCCTGGCAGTGCGGCACGGTACAGGTCGACCCGTCGATGCCGATGCGCCTCGGTGCCGAATATGTCGGCGAAGACAACGCCCGCCACACACCCATCATGCTGCATCGCGCCGTACTCGGCTCGCTGGAACGTTTCATCGGCATCCTCATCGAACACCACGCGGGCGCGCTGCCGCTCTGGCTGTCTCCGGTACAGGTGGTCATCATGAATATCGCCGAAGCGCAGAGCGAATATGCCGCCACTGTGGCAGAAAAGCTGCGCGCAGCCGGTCTGCGTGTTGAAGCCGATTTGCGTGGCGAGAAGATTGGCTATAAAATCCGCGAACATAGTTTGTTGAAGCGGCCTTATCAGATTGTCGTCGGTGACAACGAAATGGCCGCTGGGATGGTCGCCGTGCGTGCCCGAGGCAATCAGGATCTTGGGCAAATGTCCCCCGAAGCGTTAATCGAGCGCCTGCTGCAAGAACGCAGCATACGAGGCGTTCATGGCGTTTAGTTAAAGCGCGACGGCTGTTTTTTTGTTATTTTTTGGAGATTTGAACCATCGCCCAGGATAAGACGCAACGCGTCAACCACGAAATCACCGCCCCCGAGCTGCGTCTCGTCGGCATAGACTCCGAGCAACTCGGTATTGTTTCGCTGCGCGCAGCCCTTGCCATGGCTGAAGAAAGCGGCGTTGATCTGGTAGAAAT
>JAGWUW010000588.1 GCA_028868235.1 Betaproteobacteria bacterium
TTGTTGAGGCCGAAGAAGTCGATGATGACCTGTCCTCGGTCGCGCAACGGACCGTCGTCCGCAGCTGGAATTGCCGTCGTCACGACAAAGCGGATTAGGTTCTCCGGATCCTCGTCGGCAGGACCAAGGGGCAAGTACAGGAACGGCTCTTCAGCTAGCAATGCCTCGGGTTGCGCTGGAACGGCGCCACGCGCGCCAGCAACCGGAAAGTAGACGTGCTTGAAAGTCGAGTTGCAGACTTTGCAAGAAGCTGCGTAGTTGCCTAGGTTGTATGCAAGCCAGTAATAGCCCGTGGCCGACGCTTCACCGGTCGCGAAGGTGTATCCTAGATCACCGTGACGGGCCGCATCCGGCCATGACGCTACGGTCGACTTAGGGCGGAAGTGCTCCAGATCCCACTCGATCGTTCCGTAGGTGGAATTGGCAAGCTGCTTCTCGCAATAGATGCACTTGTTGTGCTGGATTGCCATGAACGCTGGCTTCACAAGCGACCAGATGGTCTTCGAGCCTGCCGGGAAGCTCCCGGCCTTGATCAGGGCCTTGGTCTCCTTCTCAGCCTTGCGCTCCCACTTGGCGTCGAGGGCAGCAACCTGGGCGGAGATTCCCGCGGGTTCGCAATCGTAGCGGATCATGCCTGGGCCGTGCCCGCGCCGTGCGCCTCGTCATCGCCGGTAAGACGGTTGAGGTATTCCAGCGCCGCCTCGGATTCGCCGCTCGCCACCCGCTCGAACAGCTTCTCGGCCTCGCTGTGGAAGGCGGCGGGGCGGGTACTGACCAAGCCGAAGTAGGACGACAGCAGCAGCTGTTCAGCGCTGCGTCCATAGACATACTCGCCAAGCTGCTTGATCGTGGCGCTGCCATCCTCAGCCGTTTCCGTCACGAACACGTTCTGGCGCCGGACCGTGCTGGCCACTAGCGGGCTATGCGATGTCAGGACGAATTGCAGCTTCGGGAACACGCGCGACAGCGTCGGTACCACTTCGCGTTGCCACGCGGGATGAAGATGCAGGTCAATCTCGTCGACGAGCACGATCCCGGCAATGTCTTCAAGTCTGGCTGCGCCCTTGCTGACATCGGCGAGGTGACCGATGAGATCCCCGACCCAGCCGACGAAAGCCTTGTAGCCGTCGGACAACGCGGTGAACGGCGTGGGCACCCCGTCAAAGTCGAAGATGTACTGGTCGTCCTCGCGGTCGAATACCCCGGAAAATCGGATTTGCGGCGGCAGCACCGCGTCGATCAGGGCGACCGCATTGTCGAACAGGCGCTGATCCCCGCGTAGGCGCTCAAGCCAGCTCGCCAGGGGGCGCAGGGCAACATGGTCTTCAAACAGGCTAGCGATCCGTTGATACCGCCGGCCGCGTGCACGCCGTGCGCTGCTGTCGGAAAACTCGCCAGTTTCCACCCGCCGCGTCGCACCGTAGCCAACGACAAAGAAAGCAGGCGAGAAGTCGTCCGAGAGAAGCTTGTCGATGGGCGAGTTGGGAGTGCTCTCAAGCGTCAGTCGGTCCCGGCTCGAGTTGTCGCGCCGTTCGATGCGCGCCAGCAGTTCAAGTGTCTTGCGCTTGATAAAGGAGCGCTCCCCATCCTCGGGGCGCCCGGTAACCTTGAGGAGAGACACCTCGGGGCCTTTGCCCCCCGCCGGCCGGCGAACCAACCGATAGGGGACGAAGCCCTGTT
>JAGWUW010000083.1 GCA_028868235.1 Betaproteobacteria bacterium
GGAACTGAAGCGACTGGGGGTCAAGCTTTCGCTGGACGACTTCGGTACCGGTTACTCCTCGCTCGCTTACGTCTCACGCTTCCCATTCGACAAGATCAAGATCGATCAGAGCTTCGTCCGGGACATTATCGAAAACCCGGTCAACGCCGCGATTGCCACCGCCGCCATTGTCATGGCCCGCAGCCTGAACCTGTCCGTCCTCGCCGAAGGAGTAGAAACCGAGGCCCAGGCAAAGTTCCTGCGCGGCCGGCACTGCGATGCGATGCAAGGCTACCTGTTCAGCCGCCCCCTGCCGGCCGATCAATTCGCCCCCCTGCTGCTCGACAAGAAGAATCTCCCCATTTTCGACGAGCCACGCGAGCAGGGGCAGACCCTGATGCTGGTTGACGACGAACCGAACATCCTAAATTCCCTCAGCCGCCTGCTGCGCCGCGAGGGCTATCACATCATGACCGCCGAGTCACCAGCCGAAGCGTTTGAAAAGCTGGCCGTCCACCCGGCGCAGGTAGTCATTTCGGACCAGCGCATGCCGACCATGTCGGGCACTGAATTCCTCTCCCGGGTACGCCAGCTCTACCCCAACACCGTACGCATGGTGCTGACCGGCTATACCGATCTCGATTCAGTCACCGGTGCGATCAACCACGGCGCGGTATACAAGTTCCTGACCAAGCCATGGGATGACGATTTGCTGCGCGAGCAGATTCGCGAAGCTTTCCGCATGGTCAAGAATATTCAGGGGATGCCCCCCCTGCCCCCTGCCTGAGTACGATGGGCAACCCGCTCCAGGCATTCCTACGATTGTTCCTGCCCCTATCGCTGGCGATTATGGGTGCTGCCTACCTATATATCGGCGCCCAGCGAGAAGCGCGGCTGAACGTCCTGAAGGCCGATGAAATGCTCAGCGTCAAGCTCGGGGCCACCGTCCTCGACCGGCGAACGCAGATTGTCCGTAGCGACCTAGAATATCTGGCTCACCATAACGCCATCTTCGACTCGCCCAAATCAAATGGCGAGCCGGACCTGGTGCACATGGAACGCAGCCTCAAGGACTTCCTGCACTCTCGCCCGGTGTACGACAAGATGAGCTGGATCGATGCCAGCGGCCAGGAGCGTTTGCGGGTCAATATGCGAAATGGCCAACCGGTCAGCGAAGTCGGGGAAAATCTGCGGAGTAAGGCTGACAATCGCCACTTTATCGAAGCCATGCGCCTGCGGCCCGGAGAACAGTACCTTTCCCCAGCGGAACTGAGTACCGAAAACGGCGCCATCGAGCTCCCGCACAAACCTGTCATCCGTTTTGCCACCCCTCTGGCCGACAGCCAGGGCAAGACACGCGGCATTCTCATGCTGAACTATCTGGCGGACGAGATGCTGGCCTTTGTGGAAATGGCGACCCCCAGGGTACGCGACCGTTTGATGGTGCTAACCACCGCAGGCTATTTTATGCATTCGCCTACCCCCACGGACGACTGGGGTTTCATGTTCGATGACACTCAGCGCAGCCTACCATCACGTTTCCCGGATGTCTGGGCCAAGATGCAGGATGATCATGGCCAGTTTGTCGACGCTGACGGCTTGTGGACCTACCAGACGGTTTACCCCCTGCTAGCCAACTACCGCAATATCTCGGACATCCACAGTACGCCGAGGCTGCCGCAAAATGCAGCCGAAGGGGCGCGCCGCTGGCGTGTCGCCACACGAATGCCGACTGACCGGCTGACCAGCCTGCTACGGGAGGGCGAACAGACGACCTACGCCTACCTCTTCGTGTTGCAACTGCTCCTGGCCGCCGGGGTAGCTGCACTGGTCAGGTCCGACGTCCGACAAAAAGCTACCGAACAACGGTTCAGGGTATTTTTCGACAATGCCATGGTCGGCATGGGAATCGTCACTCCAGACGGCACCTGGCTGGCCGTCAACCCGGCACTCTGCGCTACGCTCGGGTGCGCTGCAGAAGACCTTCTGCATAAGCCCATGGACGACATCAGCCGCCCAGACAATCCGGCAATCGCCGCCGGCCTGTTCGAACAGGCCATGCACAGCGAAGACGACGAGTACGAAGCAGAAAAACACTTCCAGCGAGCCGATGGACAGAGTCTGGACGTCTTCATTGCGACGCGTGTCATACGCAAACGCGATGGCAACCCCGACTATCTCCTGGTGGTGATCGACGACATTACGCAACGCGTGATCGCAGAACAGCAACGACAGAAGTCCCTGGAAACCTTGACCCGTTTCATCGATTATCTTCCCGGCATGGCCTACATCAAGGATAGCGAAACCCGGATTCTGGTCGCCAACAACCGTTTTCAGGAGATGCTCGGCCTGCCTCACCAGGAGGTCATCGGACGCCTGACCGAAGCGATATTTCCCGGCGATCTGGGGCGGCGCTTTGCCGCGGCGGATCGCCGTATCATGGCCAATGGCCAGGCTGAGATATTCGAGGAAAAACTTGGCGGCAAGGTGTACGAAACGATCAAGTTCCCCATTCCGCATGACGACGCACCGTCGGAACTGGGTGGAATCACGATGGACATCACCCGACGCAAGCAAAACGAACAAATGCTGGCTCTGCAAACCAGCCGAGCCACCGCCCTGCTGGCCCTGCCCAGCCGCAGCCAGGAACTGGATGAGCAGGACTTCCTGACCTACGTTCTGGAAGTCGCCGGCGACCTGACCGGCAGCCCGTTCGCCTTCCTGTATTTTGTTACCCCGGAAGAAGACAACATCACGTTGGCCAATTGCCTGCCCGGCCGCCCCGGCCCCGGTAGCCTGTGCTCGTTATCAGCAGCAGGCAGTTGGGCCGATGCTGCCCGCCTGCAACACCCGGTCACAGTCAACGAGAGCATCACCCTCGACCCCGATATCCAGCCCTGTCTGGATCAGGTGGAGCTGAGTCGTCTGATAAGCGTCCCGATTCTCGACAACGACAAGGTCAGAATACTTATCGCCTTGGGCAACAAGGCTCTTCCCTATGGCGAATTCGACAGCGAAACCCTGCAACTGCTGGGCAATGAAACTTGGCGTATCGTTCGTCAGCAACGTGCCGACAATGCGCTGAAAATCGCCAACCAGGTAGTCAATGCCAGCCCGGTCGTCTGTTTCCGCTGGGCAGCAAGCGACGGGTGGCCGGTTGTCTTCGCCTCGGAAAATGTAGTGCAGTGGGGCTACTCGGCCGAAGAACTGCAGGCGGGCAAGCCGGCCTTTGCCGAACTACTTCATCCTGACGACCAGGCTCGCATCACCAACGAGGTTGCCGCCCATCGCGCTGCCGGCTGCACCGCTTACGAGCAGGAATACCGGATCATCACCCGCGATAATCGAACAATCTGGGTCATGGACCGAACGACCGTCCGCCGAGACTCCAACGGCACTGCGCTTTTCTACGACGGAGTCCTGACCGATATCAGCGACCGGAAAATGCAGCAAATGGCGGTGGCAGCCAACCTCGCCGAGCAGAAGACGCTGAACAAGAAACTGGAAGAAGCCCACAACCAACTGCTGCAATCCGAAAAAATGGCGTCTATCGGTCAGCTGGCAGCCGGGATCGCACATGAGCTGAACAACCCGATCGGCTTCGTGCACTCCAACCTGGGAACGCTCGACGGCTATATCCGCGACCTGATGGAAATCATCGCCCGCTACGATGAACTGGCGCAAGCCAGTGAGAATCCGGCCTTCGTTGCCGTCAAGGCACTGAAGGAAGAGCGGGATTTCAACTACATTGCCGAAGACATTGGCCAGTTGCTCAGCGAATCGAAAGAAGGCCTGTCGCGCGTGCGCAAGATAGTCCTCGACCTGAAGAACTTCTCGCATGTCAGCGAACAGGAATGGCAATGGGCCGACCTGCACCAAGGGCTTGATTCGACGCTAAATATCGTCTGGAACGAGTTGAAATACAAATGCCAGGTGATCAAGGAATATGGGGAACTGCCTAAGGTTCATTGCATGATTTCGCAACTGAACCAGGTGTTCATGAACCTTCTGGTCAACGCCGGCCATGCCATCGAGACAAAAGGCACCATTACAATCCATACATCGCTCCTGGATGACGGCCAGATCTGCATCGAGATTCGCGACACTGGCAAGGGAATCGCCCCAGAACATATGCAACGCATCTTTGAACCCTTCTTCACCACCAAGCCGGTCGGTAAGGGGACAGGGCTAGGCCTGTCGCTTTCTTATGGCATCGTGGAAAAACATCATGGGCGCATCGAAGTGGACAGCGTGCTCGGCCAGGGCAGCACCTTCCGCATTATCCTACCGGTCAATCAGACTGTCGCCCCATCCGGACCCTCAACGGAGATCTCTGCATGAGTGAACCCATCACTCCCCCCGCGACCCTACTGTTCGTCGACGACGAACCAGGAATTCTTTCCGCCCTCCGCCGCCTGTTCCGGCAATTCGGCTATCGCATCCTGGTCGCCGAAAGCGGGGCGCAAGGCTTGGTCGAGCTGGAAAAGACCCCAGTCGACCTGGTCATTTCCGACATGCGCATGCCGGAAATGGACGGTGCCACCTTCCTCCGGCAAGTCCGCGAACGCTGGCCAGAGGCGATTCGCATCCTGCTCACCGGCTACGCCGACGTGACGTCCACCATTGCCGCCATCAACGAAGGCGAAATCTATCGCTACATCTCGAAGCCCTGGGACGACAACGAGATCGTGAACGTAGTGCGCGAGGCACTGGAGCGGCAGAAACTGGAAGCGGAGAACCGCCGCCTGACGGCATTGACCCAGGCACAAAACGACGAACTGAAAAACCTCAACGCCAGTCTGGAGCAGAAGGTTGCCGAACGAACCGCCGAACTGCAGCAGGCGCTGAGCTTCGTCGAACAAGCACATGGCGAACTGAAGAAATCATTCCTGACCAGCGTACAGGTCTTTGCCGGACTGGTCGAGCTGCGCAGCGGCCCGGCTGGCAGCCGCCTGGCCGGTCACGGCCGGCGTGTCGCTGACCAGGCCAGAACCCTGGCGCAGCGTCTTGGTCTGCCGGACGCGGAGGTACAGAACATTACCCTGGCTGGCCTCCTCCACGATATCGGCAAGCTCGGTCTCCCTGACGATCTACTCGGCAAGCCGTACAACACGCTGACCCAGGACCAGCGGGCGATGGTCATGAAACATTCGGTGATCGGCCAAAATATTTTGATCGCCATCGAGAAATTCAAGGAGGCGGCGGTCTTGGTTCGCCACCACCATGAATGCTTCGATGGCAGCGGCTATCCGGATCGGCTGTCCGGCATCGCCATCCCTCAGGGTAGCCGCATCCTGAGCGTGGTCAACGATTACGATGCGCTGCAGATCGGCACGCTGGTTCAACGCCCCCTGCGCACGGAGGAGGCGCAAGCTTACTTGATCGATAACCGTGGCAAGCGCTACGACCCGATGGTAGTCGATGCCTTCATCAAGGTGCTCGCCGAGGCGCCGAAGAGCGGGCCGACCGAACTGCCGTTGCGTACCATGCACCTCAAGGGTGGCATGGTCCTCAGCCGCGACCTCGCGCACCGCGATGGTTATCTACTGCTCGCGAAGGGCAGTGTGCTAACGGCCGACATCATCGGCCAGCTGGTCAAGCTAGAACAGAGCGAGAATCACAACCTGACGCTCTACATCCGCCAGGAGGCAAAATGAGCCGCATCATGATCGTGGACGATGAGGTGGAAATCCTCAAATCCTTGCGACGCCTGTTGCGCGTGGCACCATGCGCCTACGGCAACAAGACTTTCAACCTGGAAGTCGAGGCCTTCAACGTGCCGACCGAAGCGCTCGAACGTGCCCGTCACGAAGAGTTCGACCTATTCATTAGCGACTTCCGGATGCCGGGCATGGATGGCATCGAATTCCTCAAGGGAACCAAGGAACTGCAGCCCGATGCCGCCCGCCTGATTCTGTCTGGCTACGCCGACCTCAATGCACTGGTCCGTGCGGTTAATGAGGTTGGTATCGAGCGCTTCATCGGCAAACCATGGAACGACTATGACCTGATGTCCGCCATTGGCCAGGCACTGGCCCATCGCGAACTGCTGCTCGAAAACCGTCAGCTGGCCAATCTGGTTCGCCTGGAAATGGGCGACACGACGCAGGAGCAACTGGAAGTCGAGCGCCTGGAAGGGCTGGAACCCGGCATTACCGCGGTCAATTGGGGGCCGGACGGCTCGGTCCTCCTCGATCCCGAGTTTCAGATCAAAGATTAGCGGCCTGCCCCAAATAACGAGCCCCAGGCCATGCCCGAGCGCGACAACAACAGCCTGACCTTCAAACTGGTCTATTACGGGCCGGCACAGAGCGGCAAGACGACCAATCTGCTGCGCCTACATGACCTGCTGGCGCCCGAACTCAAGGGCGAGCTAATGACAATGGAAACCAAGGATGATCGCACGCTGTTCTTCGATCTCCTGCCCTTGGGTTTCCGCGCACCTTCCGGGCTGCTGCTTAAATTCCGTCTGTTCACCGTTCCCGGCCAGGTCGCCCACGACGGGACACGCAAGGCCGTCCTGTCGCGCGCGGATGGCATCGTTTTCGTGGCAGACTCAGACCGCGCGCAGGAAACCAATAACGGCGAGTCCTTCCAAAGCATGGCTGAAAACTGCCATCGAGTCGGCCTCGATTTCGAGCAATTGCCGTTGGTCGTCGAGTTCAACAAATGCGACCTACCGACTGCCGTTCCCGAGTCAGAAATTCGTGAACGCTGGTCGTCGGCCCCTTGGCCGCTGGTCTTCACCGTTGCCATCAACGGCACCGGTGTCGAGGCCGCCTTCGAAACCTTGTTGCGGGCCGTGTATCGACGCCATGCCGATAGCCTCGAACTGGCAACAGTGCATGACCTGAGCGAGGACGCCTTTGTCGTCGGCGCGCTGGGGCGAAAATGAGCGATACTGGCTTCGATCACGAATGGCATCTCAGCGAATTGCTCGATACGCATTCGCTGTCGCGGGTTGGCCCAGCTCTCGGCGAACTGCTTGGCGGCGACGTAGCCGTGCTCGACCACGACGAAACCTTGCTCTGCGGGTTGCTCGCTCCCGATGCGCGACGCGAACCGGTAATTCTCGAATTGGAGCCGATCGGCTTCGTCGCCAGCCGGACTGCCTCACCGGCTACGTTGAGCGCCGGTGCCCGGATGCTCACCGCCGTGCTGCGGGCCGAACTGCGTTTCAAGATGGCGTCGACCCTGCATCTGGAAGCGGTGGCCGAAGATTTCGAATCGCTGAAACGGGAACATGCCCGCCTGCTCGAATCGGAAGCACGTTACCGCCGGCTCTCCGAAGAACTGGAGGCACGCGTTCAAGCTCAGGTCGCCGAACTCGAGGAGCGCCAGCAGATGCTCTACGAGGCCGAGAAACTGGCCTCAGTTGGTCAGTTGGCCGCCGGCATGGCACACGAGATCAACAATCCACTCGGTTTCGTGCGCAGCAACTTGAGCACCTTCAAGACCTACCTCGGCAAGTTTGCCGAACTCAAGGGCAGGCTTGCCGAGGGCGAAGTGGCCTGGCAGGCACTCGATCTCGATTTTCTGCTCGAAGACGGTGATGATCTGCTTACTGAAAGCGCCAGTGGTATTGACCGCATCGCCCGCATCGTCAGCGATCTGAAGAGTTTTTCCAACATCGACCGGCCGACTGATGAATATGCCGACCTCAACAACTGCCTGCGTCATGCCGCCAGCGTCATGGAAACCCAGTTGCCCCCAGGCATCAGCCTGACGCTTGATCTGTTGCCGCTGCCCAGCATGGTCTGTCTGCCCGGGCATCTGAACCAGCTTTTTTTCAACCTGATCCGCAACGCCGTGCAAGCCATCCAGGATGCCAATCGTCCTGGGGTGGTGCGCATCAGCAGTTTTGCTGACGACGATGGAATCACCATCCGCGTGCACGACGATGGCAAGGGCATGAGTGCAGAGCAGTGCGCCCGGGCTTTCCAACCTTTTTACACCACCCGGACGGTCGGGATGGGTGCCGGGCTGGGCCTGACCACGGCGCGCAATATCGTCCTTGCCCATAGCGGACGCATCGACATCGAAAGTACGCCGAACGTCGGCACCACGGTGACCATTTGCTTCCCGACAACAACATGACCGACTACGCCAGTCTTTTCACCGGCAAGACCGCCGCACCCCAGGCTCCGCCCAGCTACCTGACTCCACCCAAATACCGCTTGATGCTGGTTGACGACGAACCCGGCATCGTTAAGGCGCTGACCCGCGTCTTTCGCCAGGAAAACTACGAGGTGGTCACCGCCGGCAGCGGCCCTGAAGGTCTGGATCGGTTGGCGGAAAGTCCGGTACATCTGGTCATCAGCGACTTCATGATGCCGGGCATGAACGGAGCTCAGTTCCTGCACGAGGTCAAGCAGCGCTCGCCGGACACCATCCGCATCATGCTCACCGGGCACGCCAACACCGATGCCGTGATGGGCGCCATCAACGATGGGGCGGTTTATAAATTCATCCTCAAGCCCTGGAACGACGACGACCTGCGGGTGACGGTAGCCCTCGCCCTGGAGCAGTTCGACCTGATCGCCCGCAACCGGGCGCTGAAATCTGAAAATGAGAAGAAGGCCAAGGAAATTTCGGCCCTGTCTCGACTGGCGGCCACCCACCACAGCCGGCTCGGCATCATGCTGCACAAGAAGAACCTGCTCACCTCGGCACAGTTGCAGGAACTGACCATGCTGCAGGAACGCCGCAAGGAACCGCTGATCTCCCTGCTGCTGGAGAAGGACTGGGTCGACGAACGCCATATTCGCAAGCTGCTGACCAAGGAAAT
>JAGWUW010000589.1 GCA_028868235.1 Betaproteobacteria bacterium
CACCTACAAGCCGATGAAATATAACGTCTCGGCCATCAAGAACGCCAATCCGCTGCTGCCGCCCAATCCTGGCCCGATCAACGTCCAGATCTATCCGCCGAATACAACCACCGGGGCCCCGACGATCTCGCAAGCCTGGTTCAACGGCTGCATCGAGGAACGCGATACCTACGAGATCACCGACTACAACAACGTCGATTTCAGCAAGGCGCTGGACCTCAATCTCGATCTCATCCCTTCGGGTTCGGACAAGACGCAGTGGCGGCCGCAGTTCACTGACCTGCCCTTTGCCCGCTCGATGTGGTGGGACGGGACGGGAACCTGGACCCAGGCCGATACGGACATGGGCAGTGATTTCCTCAACCCGACCTGGTCGGGCAACGCGACCTGTCCGACCACGTCCAAGCGCCTCCAGACCTGGGACACGGCAACGCTCGGCACCTATGTCGACAGCCTTGTCGCCGATGGCGAGACCTATCATGACATCGGCATGATCTGGGGCGGACGCCTGATTTCGCCGACCGGCCTGTTCGCCAGCGACAACGCCGACGTGAACAACATGCCGACCAGCCGCCACCTGATCTTCCTGACCGACGGCATTACCCAGCCCTATGACGTCAGCTATTCAAGCTATGGCATCGAGCCGCTGGACCAGCGCCGCCTGAGCATCGGCAACATCGCCAAGCTCAAGACCACGATCGAATCGCGCTTCGGCGTCGCCTGCGCCGAGGTGAAGAAGAAGAACGTCAGCGTCTGGGTGATCGGTTTCGACACCACGCTGAACAAGGCCATGACCGACTGCGCCGGCCCGGGCCACTATTTCGAGGCCAAGGACGCCGCATCGCTGGCCAACGTCTTCTCCACCATCGCCGCGTCGATGGGCGACCTGAGGCTTGCGAAATGATCCGCCGCCATTTTCGGGCGCTGCGCGTCGATCAGTCGGGCGTCACCATCGTCGAATTCGCCCTGATCACGCCGGTTCTGCTGCTGACCCTGATGGGACTGTTCGATGCCGGGTACAACGTCTACGCGACATCAATGCTGCGGGGTTCGATCCAGAAGACCGCACGCGATTCCACGATCGAAGGCGCCAACACGGCAGCGCTCGACGCCAATGTCACGACGGCGGTCCAGCGCATCGTCCCGGGTGCAACGGTAACCTTCAGCCGCAAGGCCTATGCCACCTTCTCGTGGATCAGCAAGGCCGAGGACTATTCCGACGTCAACAAGAACGGCACCTGCGACGCGGGCGAACCTTTCGAGGATTCGAACGGCAACGGCACGTGGGATACCGATCGCGGCCAGACCGGCAACGGCGGCGCGCGCGATGCGGTGATCTATACCGTGAACGTCACCTATCCGCGCGCATTCCCGCTCGCGGCATTCATGAAGATGTCGAACACGGTGACAATGTCGGCCACGATGGTGCTGCGCAACCAGCCCTACACCCTGCCCAACCAGTACACTGCCAAGACGGCGAACTGCATATGACCGCACCCTGCCCTTCCCGTACCCGGCGCCTGATGCGCCGCCTGGCCGCCTCGCGCTCGGGCGTGGCGATGACGGAATTCGCACTGTCGCTGCCGGTCCTGCTGACCGCAGGCCTGTGGGGGCTGGAGACCGCCAACCTTGCCCTGACCCAGATGGCGGTCAACCAGCTTGCCATCCACCTGGCCG
>JAGWUW010000590.1 GCA_028868235.1 Betaproteobacteria bacterium
TGCGTCTCGATGAGCTTGGTCTGGGGGTCGAAATGGAAATCCCAAACCTGCTCCAGAAGCATCGTTCGCGAGACGAACTCGCCAGCGTGCCGCATGAGCAACTCCAGCAGCTTCAGTTCACGGGGTTGAAGCTGAACGAGCCGCCCGTCGCGCCTGACTTCGCGGGCGATCAGGTCCAGTTCGAGCGGTCCTGCCAAGAGCTTAGTGGCGATCTCGCCTTTTGTGTACCTGCGCCCGAGCGCCTGAACGCGCGCGACAAGCTCTGCCGGTGCAAACGGCTTGACCAGATAATCATCAGCGCCAGCATCAAGCCCATCGACCCGGTCCTCAATGCGGCCGAGCGCTGTCAGCATCAGCACCGGGGTGGTCACGCCGCCCCCGCGCAAGATTTTGAGGAGGGTCAGGCCGTCTCGCTCGGGGAGCATTCGATCCAGAATGATGATGTCCCACGCCCCGGTTCGGGCGATCAGCAGAGCTGCATCACCAGTGCCAACAGATTTCACGACATAACCTAGCTCGCCGAGGCAGGACTCGACGAACTGGACCGTGTCTACGTCATCTTCGGCAAGCAGGATGCGCATTCGGATAGAAGAACCCCAAAGTTGGAGGGCAATATAGTCCCTCCATTGCGATCGAGATGGACGGCTCATAGCCAGATTAGGAAGCGGCGTGGGGATACAAATTCCCAACCTTTCCTGAACGGTGCAAATGGACTGTGTCATCGTCTATTGACGGGCTGATGGCTCCGGGTCGTGCCCAGCGGCTTGAATCGCGTGACTTCGGTTGGCGTTCGGCGCGGTTGACCTTATCGTCATACCATGAGCGATTGCGGATGCACCCCCACCGGCGCGGAAACCGTCACACAGCGCCGCGTGTTGTGGATCGCGCTTTGGCTCAATGCTGCCATGTTCGTGGTGGAAGTCGGGGCCGGAACCCTGGTCCATTCGAGCGGCCTTATTGCTGATGGCCTCGACATGCTTTCGGATGCGATCGTGTTCCTGATCGGGCTAGTCGCGACGCAACGCAGCAATCGCTTCAAGGCCAATGCCGCCAGCGTCAGCGGCGCCATGCTGCTGCTCCTAGGGCTTGGCGTTGTCGGCGACGCCGGAAGGCGCCTGATTTACGGCGGGAGCCCTGAAGGCACGTGGATGATGGCAACTTCGCTGGTCGCGCTTGCTGTCAACGCAACGGTGCTGCGGTTGCTGGCAGCTTCGCGCAACGATGGCGTACACATGCGCGCCGCCTGGATCTTCACGCGGGCCGACGTCCTGGCGAATGCCGCCGTCATCCTGGCCGGAGGTGCAGTTCTGCTCACCGGCGCGCGCTTTTTCGACCTCGCGATTGGCGGCGCAATTGGGCTTTATGTGATCCGCGAGGCGCTCGAAATCCTCGGCGAAGCCAAGGCGGCGCGCATCGCGGGGTGATCGCCGGCGCAGGTTGGCGATGGCTGAGCCCGATCACACTTTACACAGTGGACATGGCCGTTTGCGGTACGGTGATTAACATAATTATCATTATCAGTTCAAATGGTGTGTAAGGGTGGATTCTATCTTGAAGTGCGAAATTCGAGGATTTCCGGGGCCTCAGCCCCACTCGAAGGAACGCATATGGGAGCCCAATATCGCCAGCTTGGACGGGATGATCGCGAGACGATTTCGCGGCTGACAGACGCTCG
>JAGWUW010000591.1 GCA_028868235.1 Betaproteobacteria bacterium
CACGAGAAGGGACTTATAAGGCCCGGCAGATTGCCATGTCGATCATCAATCGGTGCCGCTCTTACGTCGGTCAGCGCAAGTGTTTCGTGTGCATTGACCGTGGTCGACTTGGTGCCCCGGATCAGCGTTTCTCTTTGCCGTCGTCGCGCTGTTCAATCTGCAATCGAGCGCGCGCGGTCGCTTGCTGTAGCCGTTCTGCCAACAGTTCCCGTGGCGGCAAGGTTGTCAGGTACTCTGCAACGTGGATACCGGCTTTGTCCAATTCCAGCAGCTCGATCTGCTCAGACTTCTTGCCTGTGCAAAGAATGATGCCCAGCGGCGACGCCTCATCCGGTTCACGCTCGAATTTATCCAGCCAGCGCAGATAGAGTTCCATTTGTCCCTTGTAGGCCGCCTTGAACTCTCCCACCTTCAGCTCCACCGCAACCAACCGGCGCAGCTTGCGGTTGTAGAACAGCAGATCCAGGTGAAAATCTTCGCCATCCAACTGGATGCGCTTCTGCCGGGCGACGAAGGTGAAGCCCACGCCCAGCTCCAGCAGGAAGGATTCCATTTCGCGAATAATTGCCGACTCCAGATCAGACTCCTGCCAGGTGTCCCGCAAGCCGAGAAAATCAAGGATGTAGGGATCGCGCATGACCAGGTTGGGTGACATGCGCTGCGCGTCACGCAAAGCCGCCAACTCCTGTGAAATCAGCACGTCCGGCTGCTGCGACAGCGCGGTACGTTCGTAAAGCATCGAGTCGATCCGCTCGCGCAGGGTACGCACGCTCCAGCCTTCAAGGCTGGATATTTGGGCGTAGTAGTCCCGCTGCAGGGAGTCTTTGAGCGGAAGAAGCCTGACAAAATGAGACCAGCTCAATTGTCGTGACAGTGTCACGACAATTGATTCGTCCGGAAAAACGATGGCGAACTGCACCATGCGCCGCAGGTTCTTTTCCGTGAAACTGTTGCCATAGTCTCGCACCAACTGTTCTGCCAGCGTCGGCAGGACTTCCTCGCCATACCCGGCCCGTTGACCTGACAGCACCTGCGTATGTATGCGCTTGCCGATACGCCAGTACAGCATGGACAACTCGCTGTTGACCGCCGAAACGGCACGCTGGCGCGCCGTTTCAATCAATACCCGGATGTCGCCAAGTAGCGCCTTTGGCTTAGCCGGCGAGTTGGCTGGAGTTTTCTTGTTGTTCATGCCGTAACCTCCGTGGCCCGTTGCCCCTCGACAATTGTCTTTCGCCGGTTGGCTACCAGTTCGGCAGCTTGGCGCACCGGCGCATCCTCGGTGTGGACATAGCGCATGAACATCGCCACGGTCTTGTGCGCGGTGAGCATCATGCCCACCTTTACCGGGATGCCCGAGTTGGCGATGTCCGTGGCCGAACGATGGCGGATACCGTGTGTGCCGACATGCGACACTCCGGCGGCCTTCAAGGCACGACTCCAGCCGCCGTAATATTCCCCGGTGGTCAGGTGCTGCATCGGGTTGCGCGGCGAAGGCAGCACGTAGGGAGAGCCTTCGTAGCGGGGCGCTGTCGAAAGCAGCCGATAGGCTTCTTCGCCTATGGGCTTGGACATGCCGCCGGTTTTGCTGTCGGGCCAGACTACGCGCCGTTGCTCCAGATCGACCCATGCCCATTCGAGCAGAACAATTTCGGAGCGGCGGGCGGCGAACT
>JAGWUW010000592.1 GCA_028868235.1 Betaproteobacteria bacterium
CCAACCTGCGCGCCCAGCTTCGCCACGCCGAGCAGATGCGGGACGCCCACTTCGAGAGCGCCGAGACGGCGGCGAAGCGGATTGATGAACTGGTTGCCGAGAATCGTGGCCTCGTTCAACGAGCAGAGCTTGCAGAAAGCAATCGTGACGACCTGAAAAAGTATGTCGACGAACTGCTGGTCAAGATGGCCGATTCTGAGCAGGCCAAGGAAATCACCGACGCCGCCGTCGGCTACATCGTCCGCGTCGTCGGAAAGAAGCCGCGAATCTGCGCCAAGCCGGAGAGCGCACGAAACGCGGCACTTTCCAGTGCTCGGGCCCACGGCCGGGCCGATGTTCTGGCACTGGTTCCTGTTGGCAAAGCGGTGCGCGGCGCCGAGTGGAAGGAGGCAGCATGAAACTCAAGATCAACAAAATCCACCCCGACGCCGTCATTCCGCAGTACGCCACACCAGGCGCGGCCGGCCTCGATCTTCATGCGCGCATTCCGCACGAAATCTACCTGCAGCCGGGCGTGCGCTTTACCTGCCAGACCGGAATTGCAATCGAACTGCCAGAAGGCTTCGAGGCTCAAGTCCGGCCGCGCTCCGGGCTGGCTCGGAAAAACGGTGTCACGGTCTTGAATGCGCCCGGAACCATCGACGCGGACTTCCGAGGCGAAATCGGCGTGATTCTGATCAACCACGGCGACGAGGCTTTCACGATCAAGCCGAATGACCGGATCGCGCAGCTTGTGGTTGCTCCGGTGGTGCGGGTTGAGCTGATGCAGGTTGTCGAGTTGGGGGAAACGGAGCGGGGCATTGGCGGCTTCGGCAGTACCGGTGGTGGTGTTCTGGAGTGCGCGAAATGAGCCACACGAAAGAGCCGTGGGTCGCCGATGACAGCGAAAGCACCGCGATTTCAGCCACCGTCGAAGGCGTCAAGTATTGGATTGCTGACTTTGCCGGGTTTCCGGGGCCGAAAGACCAAAGCGGTGCAGATAACCGGGATCGCGCTGTTGCCTGCGTGAATGCCTGCGCCGGAATTCCGAATGACGCGGTTTATCACGTTGTCGCCTTCGGTCTGCAGGGGCACAACAAGCTGTCGGCCGACCTGGCTGACGCGAAAGAGCAGATTCGCCTCAAGGACGCGAAGATCGATCACATCACGGAGCATCTGATCTCCAGTGACGGGCAGGTTGATGAACTACTCCGCATCCTGAAAATCACACGCGGCAACATTGCCAGCATCGGCCCCGCTGGTTGCGTTGCTCCATACACGCCGTTCAGAGAATGGCTGGCGCAGGTTGACGCGGCAATCGCCGGAGCAACAAATTCCGCACCGCAAGTCGATGATATTGCGCTGGATACAGAGCGCTTGAACTGGCTACTCGACCATCCTGACGCGGCAATTTGTTCTGACGGAGCGAATGGGCCTTTTCACATCTGGTTCAGATATTCAAACCGGACAACCGAAAAAGCGAAAACTGCACGCGCCGCCATCGACGCAGCCCTATCAATAGCGGAAGGCGGTGAAGCATGAAGCCAAAACGCCGTCCCGGCATCGCCTCCGCGCCCATGCTTGTCATGCGCGGCCTGTGCAACGACAGACTCGAAACCCGCGAACGCATGGCCGTCGAAGCCTTCGCGGGCGGCTGGGCCGGTTTCGAGCACTTCGACACCATCGCCGAC
>JAGWUW010000084.1 GCA_028868235.1 Betaproteobacteria bacterium
GCTGGCGATGGCGAAACCGAACCATTGCAGGGCATAACTGCGATGGCGTTCGATGCGTTCGTCAGGGCGCGGCCATTCGCGGTCGAATCCAGCCGGGGCCTGCGGATCGAGTTGGATTACGATACCGAGTAGCCGACCGGGTACCAGTCCACGGAAGCGTTCTAGGTCGAGGTTCTGCCAAACCGGTTCCCAGCCGCTGACCGGTTGCTCGGCGAGGTTGAAGAAGCGTTCCGGTGGCAGTACGGCGATGCCAGTCAATTCGATGTCGCCGGCCGGCACGGGAGCTGCCGGTTGTTCATGGTGGTTTGCTGGGGCTGGCAGCCAGCCCCGGTTGATCAGCACATAACGGTCGCCGTCAGCCAGGTGCAGCGGGGTCAGCACGTGATATCCGGCCACACCCTGCTTCAGACGGTTGTCGATCAGAACCTGATGGTCGGCATCGTAGGTGCCGCGCAGGATTACATGCCGGTAGCGCAGGCTGTCGGCCGCCGGTGAATCTGCCGGCAACGGAACGGGGGGGGCCAGGCCACGCCGGTCGAACTCTGCCTGTAGGACTTGCTTGGCCTCCGCCTTGTTCCATTGCCACATGCCAAGAGAAATGAAGGCCGGCAGCAGCATGGCGAGCAGCAGACCGCCGAATAACGCAACGCGACAACGCGAACCGCTGCTCTGACTTGCAGTCGAAACAGGCACCGGTGCATACTGTCCTTGCGCATTGCTGGAGCTATCCATGATCAAGGTGCTGGTCGTTGTGCTGTTGTTCGGCATCATCTACAGCCTATTTTCCGGGCTTTACTGGCTCTACCGCGAGCGCGGCTCCGGGGAGCGGGCGGTACGCATGCTGACTTGGCGCATTGGTTTGTCCATCGGTCTTTTCCTCCTTTTGTTGCTGGCTTTCCGTAGCGGCATGATTACCGGTTACAACCAGTAAACGAACACGAAAAGCAGTAACCACACGACATCGACGAAGTGCCAGTACCAGGCCACGCCCTCAAAAGCGAAATGGCGCTCGGGGGTGAAGTCGCCTTTCAGGCAACGCACCAGAATGACTAGCAGCATCACCGTGCCAAGCGTGACATGGAAGCCGTGGAAGCCAGTCAGCATGAAAAAGGTTGCACCGTAGGCGCCGGCGCCCATGGTCAGCCCAAGTTCCGTATAGGCATGGTGGTATTCCCAGGCCTGTAGGGTCAGGAAGCAGCAGCCTAACAGGACGGTAGCGGCCAGACCGAGATTGAGCTGGGCGCGCCGGCCTTTCAGCAGCCCCCAGTGTGCCCAGGTGACGGTGGCGCCGGAGCTGAGCAGCAGGGCTGTATTGATTGCTGGAATGCCCCATGCGCCCATCGGTGTGAAATTCGGCCCTTTTGGTCCGCTGGTCGGCCAACTGCCGGTGAAATCCGGCCACAATGAATAGCCGTGATGCTCAACCATGCTGCTCAGATCTGGTACAGACAGCACGCGAATATAGAACAGCGCGCCGAAAAAGGCGGCAAAGAACATGACCTCGGTAGCGATGAACCAGACCATTCCATAGCGGAAGGAGCGATCCTCCCAGTCATTGTAGGCGCCACTGCGCGATTCGCCGATGACGCGACCGAACCAGCCGAAAAGGACCGTGCAAATGATGCCGAAGCCGGCCAGCATCACCCATTTGCCGGCCGGTAAGGCATTGAGGTTGAGAAGGAAGCCGAGGGCCAGCGTCAGCATGCCGCAGGAGAGGATGAAGGGGTAGAGGCTGGGCGAGGGCACGAAGTAATGGCCATGCACGGCCGGGTGGGCAGACGGTGTGCTCATTTTTCCTCCCGTTGGCTGGTCAGCGTCTGGCGCTGGTCGTCGATACTGAAGAAAGCGTAGGACAGCGTTATCTGCGCGATATTGGCGTTGATTTCTGGCTTGATGATGAAGGCGAGCGGCATTTCACGTGCTTCGCCCGGGGCCAGCGTTTGATGCTGGAAACAGAAGCATTCAATTTTTTCGAAGTGTTGCGCCGCCTGGCCGGGTGAAACGCTGGGCACCGCTTGAGCGGTGACTGTTTTATCCGACAGGTTGCGGACCAGATAGCTGACCTGTTGCATTTCGCCGGGGTGCAGCTCGACGCTGGTCTGCAGCGGGCGCATGTCCCAGGGCAGGCCGGGCATCACCGTACCGGTGAATTCGACGCGCACCAATCGGTTGAGATCGACAGCGGGGCGCGGCTGGGCAGGCATGGCGACAGATGACGACAAGCCGCCAGCGGCAAATCCGCCGGCAGTCCGGCCGTTTAAGCCGGTAGCCCGGCACAGCACATCGTAGATCGGTACCAGCGCAAAAGCGAAGGCAAAGCCGCAAGCTACCATCAGGAGTAGCCGACGTATCAGGCGGCTGTTGTTCGGAGGGCGGAGGCTGACCTGTGCCATGGTGCCGATAGCGTCAGCGCTTCAGGAAAAATCCGGCGATGTAGAGCAACAGCACGGCGCCGCCAATCAACCAGGCCAGTCGCTTCGATCTGCTGCGCCGACGGGCCAGGTCTTCCGGGGAAAAGGCGTTTTCCATGGCTGTTTATCAACGGATGACGGGGGGTATTTCCCAGCTGTGGTGAGGAGGAGGCGAAGACAACTCCCATTCCAGGCCCTCGGCTCCCTCCCAGACGCGTGCTTCGACCTTGGTGCCGCCACGCACGCAGCACCAGATGTTGTAGGCGAAGATCAGTTGTGAAAAACCGAGGATGAAGGCGCCTATCGTCGAGATCGCGTTGAACTCGGCAAATTGCAGCGCATAGTCCGGTATGCGTCGCGGCATGCCGGCCAGGCCGAGAAAGAATTGCGGAATGAAGGTCAGGTTAAAGGCAATGACCGTCAGCCAGAAGTGCAACTTACCCAGCTTTTCGCTGTACATGTGGCCGGTCCACTTGGGTAGCCAATAATAAACGCCCGTAATCACCCCCATGATGCCGCCAGCAAATAGGGCATAGTGGAAGTGGGCAACGACGAAGTAACTGTGGTGGTACTGGGCATCCGCAGCTACGTCGGCAAGCACCAGACCGGTCAGGCCGGCGATACCGAAGAGCACGATGAAGCCGATGGCAAATAGCATTGGCGTCTCGAATGTCATCGCCCCGCGCCACATGGTGGCGATCCAGCAGAAGAACAACACAGCGAGCGGAATCGAGATCGACATGGTGCTGAACATGAAATAGACCAGCGCCGGGATCGGCATGCCGGAAGTGAAAATGTGATGCGCCCAAACCACAACGGAGAGGACGCCGATGGCGATGAAGCTATACACCTGCGCTGTATAGCCGTAGGTTGGCTTACGCGAAAAAGTGGACAGCACATGCGGCATCAGCCCCCACACCGGCAGCAGCAGGATATAGACCTCCGGATGGCCGAAGAACCAGAACAGGTGTTGGAAGAGGATGGGATCGCCACCGCCTGCGGCGTTGAAGAAGTGTGTGCCGAAGTGGCGGTCGGTGAGCAGCATTGTGACCGCCCCGGCCAGCACCGGCAGCGTGGCGATGAGCAGGAAAGCCGTGATCAGCCAGCCCCAGGCGAAGAGCGGTAGCTTCATCATGGTCATGCCCGGCGCCCGCATGTTGAAAATGGTGACGATAATGTTGATCGACCCCATGATCGACGAGATGCCGAGGATGTGCACGGCGAGGATGGCGAAATCGACGCCCATGCCGCCCTGTACCGAGAGCGGCGCGTAGAAAGTCCAGCCAGTGGCGATGGCACCGTCGCCGATGCCGAACAGAGCCAGCGTAAAGGGCATGGTCAGCAGGATGGCTGCTGGCGGTAGCAGCCAGAACCCCCAGTTGTTGAGTCGCGGCAGGGCCATATCCGGGGCACCGATCATCAGCGGGATCATCCAGTTGGCGAAACCAGTGGCGGCCGGCATCAGTGCCGCGAAGATCATAACTAGGGCGTGCACGCCGATCAGCTGGTTGAAGAATTCAGGTTTCATCAGTTGCAGGCCGGGCTGGAAGAGTTCGGCTCGCACTGCCAGGATCATCAGACCACCGACGAAAAACATCATCAGTGCGAAAGTCAGGTACATCGTGCCGATGTCCTTGTGATTGGTCGTCGTTAGCCAGCGCATCAGACCGCCGGGATAGTGTTCGTCATGCGGGTTGCCGGGGTGGGCGATGGCTGTGCTCATGGCTTGCTTCCCTCCTGGCGCAGGGCCTTGATCTGGGCGGGCTGGATCATGTCGCCGCGTTGGTTGCCGAAGCTGTTCCGCTCGAAGGTGATCACAGCGGCCAGATCGGTATCGGACAGCGTGTTGCGGAAGGCCTGCATCGGTGTTCCCGGCTTGCCGTTCATGACCCGGTCGACATGGGTGTCGGTCACGACCTTACCTTCTGCAGAAAGCAACGGCGTATTGACCACCTTGCTACCGGCCAGCGCCGGGAAGGTCGGCGGTAGTCCCTGGCCTTCTGGCTGATGGCACATGGCGCACTGTTTTTCATAGACCGCTTTGCCGGCAGCCATCAGCTCGTCCTTACTCCAGGTCCGGTCGGCGCTACTCGCCGCTGAGGCGATCTTGGCTTTCTGGGTATCCTGCCAAGCGATGAATTCCTCTTCTGGCACCGCATGCACCACCACTGGCATGAAGCCGTGTTCCTTGCCGCATAGCTCGGCACACTGGCCGCGATAGATGCCGGGCTTATCGATCTTCACCCAGGTTTCGCGTAGAAAGCCGGGAACGGCATCACGTTTGACGCCGAACTGCGGGACCCACCAGGTATGGATAACGTCGGTCGAGGTGAGCAGCACGCGCACCTTCTTGCCTACCGGAAGTACTACCGGGTTGTCCACTTCAAGCAGGTAATGCTCGCCCTTGGCTTCGGCGTTGTTAATCTGATCGCGTGGGGTGGCAAGGGTACTGATGAACTTGATGCCGGATTCCGGGTACTCGTACTGCCATTTCCACTGCATGCCGGTTACCTTGAGCACCATGTCCGCCTTGGTCTTGGTGTCCTCCATCACGACGATGGCCTTGACCGCCGGGATCCCCATCAGGATGAAATCGATGAAGAGCAGGATAGCGAAAGGGAGCAGCACCCAGAACCACTGCAATCGGTTGCTCGGCGCACTGAAGGTTGCCGCTTCATAGCCGGGACGTTTGCGGTGACGGATCATCGAGTAGATCATGATGGCGAACACCACCACGAACAGGATCGTGATGATCAACATGAACTCGTTGTGAATCGCCAGCGTTTCGCGGGCGATGGGTGTTACCGGTTCGGGGAAATTGAAATTGAAGGAGGCGGATGCCTCGTGGGCAATCAGCGTGCTGGCAGCAGGCAGCAGAAACGCCCAAGATCGCATTTGGCGGGCCGTTGACACAGCCGCAGGGCGTCTTGCAGGCACACGGATAATCATCCTGTTCCCTCCCCTTGTGAGAAGCCTGACAGACGATCAGAATGGACTTCATTCCGGAAGTTCAATAAAAATTCATGCGTCGTCGTCAAATTTTTGCCTTGTCGCTCATGCCCGCTCTGCTCTCAGCGTGCAAGCAAGGGGGGCCGCCAGCTTTTAGGGCTACTGACCTGACCGGGGCGAGCTTCGGCCGCGATTTCGCGCTTGACGATATCGCGGGTCATCGTCGCGCGTTGGCCGATTTTCGCGGCAAGGTGGTTATCCTCTTCTTCGGATATGCGTCCTGCCCTGACGTCTGTCCGACCACACTGAGCCGGTTGGCCGAGGTGATGAAACTACTTGGGCCGAAGGCCGGCCAAGTGCAGGTAGTGTTCGTAACGGTTGATCCAGAACGCGACACGGCGGACCGCCTGCGCGACTTTGTTCCCTGGTTCCACCCGGATTTCCTGCCCCTGCGCGGTACCCCCGAAGAAACCCGGAAACTACTCGCCGAGTTCCGCGCCACCGCCATCAAGCGCCCGGTAGAAGGCAGCATGGGGTACGTGATCGACCACAGTGCCGCTTGCTACGTTTTCGATCCGACCGGGCGTCTGCGCCTTTACGTCAGGGATGAGCAGAGTGCGGCAGACATTGCGGCTGATGTGAAGTTGTTGCTGGGTACGACCTGATCAACCCGGCTGTTGACTGTCGAGCAATTTTTCGCATTCGGCCAGGATGGTCTGGGCGAATTCCGAATGGTAGTTGGGGTCGAGGGCTTCCATCATTTCGTGCGCTGCAAACAAACCGGCTTCGCGTGACAGTGAGCCGGCGATCTGACGGGCTAGTTGGTCGCTGAGGGCGGAAATGTCGCGCCGTTCATTGAGCGGCAGGTTATTTTTTGAGCGTGCCAGCCAGTCGGCGGCCAGGGTAGCGCCCTGGGCGTCGGTCAACCATTGGCCGTGTTCGTAGTAATCACTCAGGCGCTGGGCGGCCAGAGCGAACATCAGCGCCACGCGCAGACCGCGGGGCGTAGGTGGGGTGTCGTCACGGACACGCATGATCAGCCGTAACTGGCGCCCAGCGCCTTGGCGATGAAATTGCGACCGACACGCGGCTTGGGTACGCGTTCATCGAACCAGCTGCGCACATCCTGATCGAGGCAGATGCCGTGCATGTAGTTGTAGAGCGCCTTGTTCAATGCCTTGCCGAGGCGGTCGTGGTCGACACCCGTGGGGTCAATGAAATGCACGTCGTTCTTGGCGAACTTGCCGGGCGGTAGTGGTTGCAGCTTGATCCCGTATTCCTCGGGGGCTTTTCCAACCGGCGAATGCACTGTGCATGCAAAGCGATGGAAAAAACCGGACTGGATGCAGTTCTCGGCGAATAGCTGGCGAACGTATTCCAACGCATCGACCGTGTCTTGCACGGTTTGCGTCGGGAAGCCGTACATCAGGTAGGCGTGGACCAGGATGCCGGCATCGGTGAAGGCGCGGGTAACGCGGGCCACCTGGTCGACCGAGACGCCTTTTTTCATTAGCTGTAACAGGCGGTCGGAAGCGACCTCCAGGCCGCCGGAGACGGCGATGCAGCCACTGTCGGCCAGTTGCAGGCAGAGTTCCGGCGTGAAGGACTTCTCGAAACGGATATTGCCCCACCACGAAATGGCCAGGTTGCGCCGCTGCAGTTCCTCTGCCATGGCACGCAGGCCCTTGGGCGGCGCGGCTTCGTCGACGAAGTGGAAGCCGGTGTGGCCGGTTTCCTCGATGATTCGCTCGATGCGGTCGACCAGCGTGCGGGCGCTGGCCGCGTCATAGCGGCCGATGTAATCGAGGCTGATGTCGCAGAAACTACATTTTTTCCAGTAGCAGCCGTGGGCAACGGTCAGTTTGTTCCAGTGACCGTCCGACCACAGCCGATGCATGGGGTTGAGCATGTCGAGCAGCGATAGGTAGCGGTCGAGCGGCAGGCCATCCCAGGTCGGGGTGCCGACTTCCTCGAACGGCACGTCGAGTTCGCCACAATTGAAATATCGGACATTGCCATCGACCCGGACGAAGGTGCGGACCAGATTGAGGCGCGGGCGTTTTCCGGCGAGGTGTTCGAACAGTGCGAGCAACGGCGTTTCGCCATCGTCGAGCATGACGTAGTCGAAATGGTCGAAGACGCGTGGCTCGGCCAGCTCGCGCAATTCGGTATTGACGTAGCCGCCGCCGAGCACGGTGACGATATCCGGAAAGCGGGCCTTGATCGTCTTGGCGATGCGGAAGGCGGCATAGACAGAGCCGGGGAAGGGCACGGAGAGCAGCACGATGTCGGGCCGGCTGTGTTCGATGGCCTGCAGCGTCAGTTTTTCCAGCGTGCTGTCGACCAGGGTCGGTGGGGCGGCCAGCGCGGTAGCCAGCGGGTTGAAGCTGGCCTGGCTCTGGGCCAGCGATTCGCCATAACGGACGAACTCGAAGCGGGTATCGACCGCTTCACGCAGCACATCGGCTAGGTCGTTGAGGAAAAGCGTGGCGAGATGGCGAGCCCGGTCTTGCACGCCAAGGGCGCCAAAGGCCCAGGCCAGCGGATCGCTACCTTCGTCGTCGGCATAATTGTCGAGCGCTGCAAAACGGGGCCCCTCGGGCAGGAAAGCCCGTGAGCAGATACGGTGAGCGATGGAGCCATCGCGCCCTTGTAGCAGGGCAATGGTCGGGCCGATGGCGGCCAGGTAGCGGGCGAACTGGTTGAGGAAGTTCTTCAGCGTGGCCGAGCGTTTTTTGGGCGGGATGGCCTCGGCCGCTTCCTTTAACTTCGGCAGTCCCTCCTTCGACAGCAGGTCGAGCACCAAGGCTAGCGCCAGATCGGTCTGATCGGCATGAAAGCCCCGCTCACGCAGGAAACCGGTCAGATAGGCGGTGGCCGGGTAGGGGGTGTTCAGTTGCGTCATCGGCGGGATGACGCTGAGGATACGGGGTATGGCGAGGGTCATGAGGCAGGAGTTTACCCGTCTCCGGCCCGCCGCCGGTCAATAAAAGAGGCTGGCCAGGTCGAGGCTTGGCCTTTTGCCCACTTCCGTTCCATGCTGTTCGAGCCAGCGCCGGGCATGGGCGCGGCCGACAGTGAACAGGTCTTCAAAGAAGGCGTGGCTGACCGCCAGCTTGCTGTCCGAGGGCATTTCACCGAGTACATGCTCGGCGCTGATGGCATGGAAGCGCAAACCGGCCAGTCGGCGTTCGAAGCGGGCGATGGGCAGTCTGTCCAGGAGCCAGGCTGGTAGGTTGGGTGCTGCGATGTGCTCGTGTAAATGAGCGAACATCCGCATTTCGCGCAGGAAGGTTGAATTAAAAGACAGTTCGCGCAGTCGGGTACGGATATCCTCGGCGGTTTCCGGGGTATCGG
>JAGWUW010000593.1 GCA_028868235.1 Betaproteobacteria bacterium
TCGTCATCGCTTTCCGTCCGGCGTGATTGTGGAAAACAAGCCCGGTGCCGGCGGCAATATCGGCGCCGATATGGTCGCCAAATCCGAGCCGGACGGCCATACCTTGCTGGTTGCGCCGCCTGGCCCCATTGCCATCAACCAGAGCCTCTATCCCAAACTGTCGTACGACGCGACCAAGTGGGTGCCGGTAACCGTACTGGCGGCCGTGCCCAACGTGCTGGCCGTCAGCAACCAGTTGCCGGTGAAGACCGTGCAGGAGTTCATTGCCTACCTCAAGGCCAATCCGGGCAAGGTTTCCTACGCCTCGCAAGGCAACGGCTCAACTTCGCACCTGACCGCCAATCTGTTCCAGTCGCTCACCGGTACGCAGATGACCCACATTCCCTACAAGGGCACAGCACCGGCGCTGACGGACCTCGCCGGCGGGCAGGTCGATGTCTTTTTTGACAACCTTGGCGCCTCCGGACCGCTGCACAAGGCTGGCAAGATTCGCATCATCGCCGTGGCAGACAGCAAGCGGGCACCGACGATCAAAGAAGTCCCGTCATTCGCCGAAACTGGTCTGCCAGGTATGCAGGCGGTGACCTGGTTCGCAGTTGTCGCACCACCCGGCACCCCGGCCGCCACGGTGAAATCCCTCAACAACGCGTTGGTCGAAGCGCTCAGTCAGCCCGATGTCCAATCGCGCTTCGCCGAGCTAGGCGCCGACGTTATCGGCAACACGTCAGAACAGATGGGCCGATTCATGCGCAGCGAAGCCACGCGCTGGGCAAAGGTCATCAAGGACGCCAACGTCACAGTCGACTGATCGGCGCGCAGATTCCCAACACAAGGAAACCACCATGAGCCAGACACACCCCATCCAGTGGGTGCGGGGGCAGCACACCCGCGTGCCTTACGCCGTCTACCAAAACCAGGACGTGCTCGAACAGGAGCAGAAACGCGTCTATGAAGGCCCGACCTGGAACTATCTCTGTCTGGAGGCCGAGCTCCCCGAGCCGGGAAACTACCGGACGACCTTTGTTGGCCGTGCCCCCGTGATTGTGGCGCGCGACACCGACGGCGAGATCTATGCTTTTGAAAATCGTTGTACCCACCGCGGCGCGTTGATCTGCCTGGAGAAGGCAGGTACGGCCAAGGACTTCCAGTGTGTTTACCACGCATGGACCTATAGCCTTCAGGGCGCGCTCAAGGGGGTCGCCTTCGAGGCGGGTCTCAATGGCGCCGGCGGCATGCCGCCGAGCTTCTGCAAGGAAGACCATTCGCCGCGCAAGCTGCGCATCGCCACCTTCTGTGGCCTGGTGTTCGGCAGCTTTAGCGACGAGGTGGACAGTATCGAGGACTACCTCGGTCCCGAAATCTGTACCCGCATCGAACGCGTGCTGCACAAGCCGGTAGAGGTCATCGGCCGCTTCACGCAGGCGCTACCCAACAACTGGAAGCTCTACTTCGAGAACGTCAAGGACAGCTACCACGCCAGCCTGCTCCACCTGTTTTTCACCACTTTCCGTCTCAACCGCCTGTCGCAGCGCGGTGCGGTCATTGTGAGCGAATCGGGGGGGCATCACGTCAGCTACTCGATGGTGGATGCGCCCCAGGCCGAGGCCGGCAAGCAGTACCAGGAGCAAGGCCTTCGCTCCGACCAGGAAGGTTACAAACTGGCCGAT
>JAGWUW010000085.1 GCA_028868235.1 Betaproteobacteria bacterium
CTCTATGTTACTTGGTCCGCCGCCGCCGCAACAGCCTCCGGCTTCATGTCGCGCATGCACTTGAAATGGCCGAGCGGGCAGACGCGTTCGAAGCAGGGGCTGCATTCGACGCCGAGACTGACGATCTTCGCGCGTTCGTTCATCGGCGGCGTGTAGTCGGGGCTGGACGAACCGTAGAGCGCGACCTGTGGCCGCCCCAGCGCAGCGGCGACGTGCATGAGGCCCGAATCGTTGCTGACCACGAGCTGCGCCGCCGCCAGCAGGTCGATGGCCTGTTCGAGCGAGGTCTGACCGGCGAGGTTGCGCGCCGTGCCCCGGCTTTGCGCCACGATCTCGTCGCCGACCGGCGCATCCTTGGGCGAGCCGAGCAGCAGTACCGGCGCATCCGGGGTGCCGTAGCGCTGTGCCAGCTCTGCATAGTATTCGGCCGGCCAGCGCTTGGCCGGGCCGTATTCGGCGCCGGGGCAGAAGATGACCGGTTGCGCGTCCGACGAAAGACCATGCGCGCTCAGCGCTGCGATTTGCTGTGCGCGGGTGGACTGCAGCCGTGCTTGCAGGGGGCCACCATCGAGCGGCCCGGCCAGCGCCGCGTAGCGTTGCACCAGTTGCGGATGCTTGAACGTATCGAGTCGGTGAATGTCGTTGAGCAGGAAGTAGCGCGCCTCGCCGCGATAGCCGGTGCGCTTCCTGATCCTGGCATAGAAGGGTACCAGCGCCGACTTCCACGAGTTGGGCAAGACGATGGACTGGTCGTAGAACTCGCCGCGCAGTTGTTCGCCGATGCGGCGCCGCGTCGGCCAGTCGAGGCCGCCGTGACGGAAGGGGCTGTCGATGACGCGCGTAACCTCGGGCATGCGCGCCAGGAGCGGCGCCACCCAGGGCGGCGCCAGCACGTCGATCTGCAGATTGGCATGCTGCTGCCCCAGCCGCTGAAACAGCGGCTGTGCCATGATCGTATCGCCGATCCAGGACGGCGCAACAACCAGAATGCGGTAGCTCATACCGATTCAGCCTCCGGCGGGAGATAGTGCTCGACTACGGAGAGCGGGACTTTGGCGAAGGGCCGCCCTGACCAAAGGAAATCCCTGTGGGACGAGCCAAAGTCAGCGTAAAACATGGAGCCATGCGCAGCATGGCGAACCCCAGTCACCCCCTCCCTCGGGGAGGGGGTTGGGGGGAAGGTCAATGATGCCCCTTCGGCGCCTCGCCCGTGAAGCGATAGTTGGTGCCGCAATACGGGCACTTCATCTCGCCGGTCTTCAGCACGTCGAGGAAGACGCGCGGATGGCGCGCCCACAGCGGCGCGCCCGGTTGCGGGCAGTGCAGCGGCAGGTCGTGGGCGGTGACGGTAACTTCGCGGGCGGTGTCTTTGGCTTGGCTCATCTTCTGATTCCCTTGAGGATTGCGGTCAGGCCACCGGCGTCAGCCAGTGATCGTATTCGGGCACGCGGCCATTGACCACGTCGAAGAAGCGCGCCTGGATCTTGGCGGTGATCGGGCCGCGGCGGCCTTCGCCGATCTGGCGGCGGTCGAGTTCGCGGATCGGCGTGACTTCGGCGGCGGTGCCGGTGAAGAAGGCTTCGTCGGCGGTATACACGTCGTCGCGGGTCAGGCGCTTCGAAACGATGCTGTAGCCGAGGTCCTTGGCCAGCGAGTGTATCGTCGAGCGGGTGATGCCAATCAGAGCCGAAGCGATTTCCGGTTCGTAGATCTGGCCGTCCTTGATGATGAACAGGTTCTCGCCGGCGCCTTCGGCGACGAAGCCGTCGACGTCGAGCAGCAGGGCTTCGTCGTAACCGTCATCCACGGCTTCCATGTGGGCGAGGATGGAGTTGGCGTACGAAGCGGCGTACTTGGCGCGACACATGGTGACGTTCACGTGGTGACGGGCGAAGCTGGCGGTCTTGATGCGGATGCCGCGCTCCATGCCTTCCTCGCCGAGGTAGGCACCCCAGGGCCAGGCGGCGATGGCGACGTGGGTGGCGGCGCCGTGCGGGCTGATGCCCATCTTTTCCGAACCGTAGAAGGCGAGCGGACGCAGGTAGCCGGATTCGAGCTTGTTGGCGCGGATGACTTCCTTTTGCGCCTCGTTCAGTTCTTCGGCGGTGAACGGCATCTGCATCTGGAAGATGTGGGCCGAACGGAACAGGCGCTCGGTGTGTTCCTTCAGGCGGAAAATCGCGGTGCCGCGTTCGGTCTTGTAGGCACGGACGCCCTCGAATACACCCATGCCGTAGTGCAGGGAGTGGGTGAGGACGTGGGTGGTCGCTTCGCGCCAGGGCACGAGCTTGCCATCCTGCCAAATGAAACCGTCGCGATCCGACATGGACATGGTGATTCTCCGTGTTGCCGTGTGTAAAAGCCCATAATTCTAGCCGAATTCAGACGGTAAAATAACGGTTTTGCCGTTTGAGCCTTGCCATGGTCTGGAAGCCCCACGTTACCGTTGCCGCTGTCGTCTATCGCGATGGCAAGTTCTTGTTGGTCGAGGAGGAAACCGAGGCCGGGCTGGCCTTCAATCAGCCGGCCGGGCATCTCGAAGAGGATGAACCGCTGGTCGAGGCGGTGGTCCGCGAGGCGCTGGAAGAGACTGCCTACCATTTCAAGCCGACGCACCTGGTCGGTATCTATCACTGGAAGCACCCGACCAAGGAAGATACGACCTACCTACGTTTTGCCTTTGCCGGGGAGTTGCGCGGCTTCGAGGCAGGGCGGCAGTTGGACGAGGGGATTGTCGCCGCCCGCTGGCTGACGCTGGATGAGGTGCGTGCGACTCAGGAGCGTCACCGGAGCCCACTGATCCTGCGTTGCTGCGAGGATTTTCTGGCCGGTCGGCGTTATCCACTCGACATGCTGGTGCATTACGACTGATGTGGCGCTGGTGTTGCCTGTCGCTCGCCTGTTTAGCCGGTATTGCATCTGCCGATGAAACCGTGGGTATCTGCCACGGTTACGGCTGCGAGTACCAAGCACAGATACGTTACACCGAAGGGCAGCTTGGTGAGATTCGCCGGATGATGTTCGCGGCGACCGATGCGGCGACGGAAAGATTTGTGCTGGCTGTAGCCATCGGTCGCCTGTATGGATGGGGCGGCGAACAATCGGATATCCATAATGATCGGGGTGGTAACTACGCAGACGAAAACGTCTCAGGCAAAATGGACTGTATCGATCACTCAACATCGACCAGTCGCCTGCTGCATTTGCTGGTTCGGCGCGGCTATCTGCGCTGGCATCGTGTGCTGGAGCCGGAAGCGCGGCATTTTGCTGGTATTTTGCCGGTTCATTGGTCGGCAGTGATCGAAGAAACGATTGACGGTGAACTGCGGCGTTTCGCAGTCGATAGCTGGTTCGTCGATAATGGTCACCCGGCAGTGATCCTGCCGCTGAATGAATGGAAGAAAGGGGCTGGTCCCGATGTCTAAGAAAACGGTGGTCGTCGGTTTGTCCGGCGGCGTGGATTCCTCGGTTGCTGCGCTGCTGCTGAAGCAGCAGGGCTGGAACGTGATTGGCCTGTTCATGAAGAACTGGGAAGACGACGATACTGAGGAGTATTGCTCATCGCGCCAGGATCTGATCGATGTGATGAGCGTCGCCGACCGCATCGGCATCGACGTCGAGGTGGTCAATTTTGCAGCCGAATACAGGGAGCGGGTCTTTGCCGAATTCCTTCGTGAATATCAGGCCGGGCGAACGCCGAATCCGGATATCTTGTGCAATTCCGAAATCAAGTTCAAGGCGTTTCTCGATCATGCGCTGAAACTCGGCGCCGAGAAAATTGCTACCGGTCACTATGCCGGCGTGCGCGAATTCAATGGTGAATTCCAACTGTTGAAGGCCGAGGACGGTACGAAGGACCAGAGCTATTTCCTTTATCGCTTGAACCAAGCGCAGTTGTCGAAAACTCTGTTCCCGCTGGCCGACCTCTACAAGCGGGATGTTCGTAAGATGGCCGAGGCCGCCGACTTGCACGTCGCAGCCAAGAAGGATTCTACCGGCATCTGCTTTATTGGCGAGCGGCCGTTCAAGGATTTCCTGTCGCGCTACCTGCCGCCGAAGAAGGGAGAGATTCGCCGGCTTGACGATGGCAAGGTGCTTGGCGAGCATGACGGCCTGATGTACCACACGCTGGGGCAGCGCAAAGGATTGCAGATCGGTGGTGTCAAGGAGAAAGGCCTCCCCGGTGGTGGGGAGCACGACGCCTGGTTCGTCGCCGGTAAGGACATGGAGAAGAATGTGCTCTATGTCGTGCAGGGGCATGACCATCCTGCCCTGCTCAGGAGCGACCTATTGGCCGAGCAGTTGAGTTGGGTGTCCAGTAAGGCGCCGCATACGCACTGGGTTTATACGGCCAAGCCGCGCTATCGGACGGCTGACCAGCCATGTGAAATCGAGCATGTCGATGGTGAAACCTGCGAAATACGCTTTGCTGAGCCGCAGTGGGCGCTAACTCCCGGACAGTCGGTCGTACTCTATGAAAGCCGCGTCTGCCTGGGCGGGGGCATTATTCGCTGAATGCTTTGAGTGGCAATTATTCTCTGCTTACTGCTCCCCCTGATCCCGACCTGCCCGCATGGACGATTTTTCGATTACGGCGCCGAAGGCATGGACTAGGTCGGGATCGTGCTTTATGCCGGATTCGCTGACCAGAATATCCATCACCGCCCAGTGACCGCGGGCGTTGTGATAGGGGCGCCGGGCGATCATCGCATCGTAGCTGTCGACCACCGAGATGATGCGCGAATCAAGGGGGATATTGTTTCCTTTCAGGCCATCCGGATAGCCTGATCCGTCATAGTGTTCGTGATGGTGGCGCACGGTACGGGCGATGCCGCTGGTGCGTCCGCCGTTGATAGCGAGGACGATCTGCTCCCCAATCAGCACGTGCTGCTTCATGCACTCCCATTCGTGCAATTCGAAGGGGGTCGGTTTGCGCAGAATGGTGTCTGGAATGCCGATTTTTCCCAAGTCATGGAAGCGAGCTCCCAGCGATAGTTTTTCGAGTTCCTGTGAGGTCAGGCCGATATGCATGCCCAATTCAGCCGATAACTGGACGACACGGTCGCAATGGATTCGGGTGTAGTGGTCGCGGGCGCCGAGGGCCACAGTCAGCGCATGGGCGATCTTGTCGACCGGGGAGGTGTCGTCAGGCGGGGTCAGCATGCCGGAGCTCCTCTTGAAGAGAAGGTTACGTTGAGGAAGACCATCGATTGGGGCTTAGGTTCATGCCCAGGCAATAAAAAAGGCGCCAGCGGCGCCTTGTTGCCAGGAGCGAGGCTGGTTCAGTCGTGCGGAATGGTGTCGGCAAAGGCCGGACGCTGCATCAACTTGTCATACAGTTTGGACAGATTGGGGTGGGTGGCTTGCCATTCGATACCCGGGAAGCGGAAGCACAGATAGCCGAGTGCCGTCCCGATAGCGAGGTCGGCCATCGAGATATGGGTGCCCATGCAGAAGGCCTTGTCCCCCAGTTCTTCGGACATGAATTCGAGACTGCGGGCAATCTTGGCGTGCTGACGCTCGATCCAGTCGGTACTTTGTTCCTTGGTCGGGCGTTTTCCTTCGAGCAGGGCTGCGACGGCTGCATCACATAGGCCGTCTGCCAGGGCTTCCCAGCGCTTGACTTCGGTCCGCTCGCGATTGGGGGCGGGAAACAGCTTGTTGTTCGGGGTGACGTTGTCGATATATTCAACAATGACGCGGGAATCGAAGAGCGGGGTCTCGTCGTCGAGAACCAATACGGGAATCTTGCCCAGCGGATTGATGTCGGGCACCTTGCTGTCGTTCGCCCACGGCGAATCGATCACGAAATCGTACTCAATTTTTTTTTCGGCCAGCACGATGCGCACTTTGCGCGTATAGGGGCTGGTATGGGAGCCGATCAGCTTCATCGCAAGCTCTCTGATTATGGGAGTTCGATTATAGCGTATGGGCAGGGGATGGCGGGGAAGGTAAAATTACCGGCTTATTGAAAAGGATGTGCATATGACTTTCGATCCCTTGACTGCCCTTTCCCCGCTCGATGGCCGCTACGCCGGCAAGGTTGACGCCCTGCGCGAGCACTTTTCCGAGTTCGGCCTGATTCGCGCCCGCCTCAAGGTGGAGATCGAATGGCTTAAGGCGCTGTCCGCCGAGCCCCATTTTGCCGAGATCGCCGCCTTCTCGCCGGCCACCGTCGCCGAGTTGGATGCGCTGGTCGCCAATTTTGGCCCGGAGCAGGCAGCCGAGGTGAAGGCCATCGAAGCCACTACCAACCACGACGTTAAGGCGCTGGAGTACTGGATCAAGGACAAAACCAAGGCCAATGCCGAAGTGGTCAAGGTCAGCGAATTCATCCACTTCGCCTGCACCTCTGAGGACATCAACAACCTGTCGCATGCCCTGATGTGCCAGGGTGCCCGCCAGCAGGCCATGCTGCCGACCCTGGACAAGGTCATCGCCAAGTTGGTCGAACTGGCCCATGCCTACGCCGACATTCCGATGATGAGCCGCACACATGGTCAGCCGGCGACCCCGTCGACCATGGGCAAGGAAATGGCCAACGTCGCCTACCGCCTGCAGCGCGCCCGCGCCCGCATCGCCGCTGTCGAACTGCTCGGCAAGATCAACGGCGCAGTCGGCAACTACAACGCCCATCTTGCAGCCTACCCGGGCTATGACTGGGAAGGCTTCGCCAAGCGCTTCGTCGAGTCGCTCGGCCTGACCTTCAATCCCTACACCATCCAGATCGAGCCACACGACGCGCTGGCGGAGCTGTTTGACGCCTTCGCCCGCGCCAACAGCATCCTGGTTGACCTTGACCGCGACGTCTGGGGCTATATCTCGCTCGGTTTCTTCAAGCAGAAGGTCAAGGCTGGTGAAATCGGCTCGTCGACCATGCCGCACAAGGTCAACCCGATCGACTTCGAGAACTCCGAGGGTAACCTCGGCTTGGCCAATGCCGTCCTCAAGCACCTCGCCGAAAAGCTACCGATTTCGCGCTGGCAGCGCGACTTGACCGATTCGACGGTGCTCCGCAACATGGGCGTTGGTCTCGGCTACACGCTGCTCGGCTACGATTCACTGCTCAAGGGCCTGGGCAAGCTGGAAATCAACGCCGAGCTGATGAAAGCTGACCTCGACGCCAACTGGGAATTGCTCGCCGAGCCGATCCAGACCGTGATGCGCCGTTATGCCGTGCCGAACGCCTATGAAAAGCTCAAGGAACTCACCCGCGGCACCCGCGTTTCGCGGGAAGGCATGCAGGCTTTCGTGTCCACGCTGGAGATTCCGGAAGCCGCCAAGGCCGAACTCCTCAAGCTGACGCCCTGGGATTACACCGGCAAGGCTGCCGAATTGGCCAAGCGTATTTAAGAGGCTGTCTCGTATGAAGTGCAGCAAGTGTGACCAGGAGGTGCCTGCGGATGCCATTTACTGTCCGCACTGCACCGGTAATCGGAAAGTCTCGGATCAGGAAGTGATCCGAGGAGGCATCCGGGGGGGGGCGATTGGACTTTTCCTTGGCATGTTACCGGCGGTCTGGCTGCTTTTTCAATTCGGGGCTGAGCGCGGCATCAAGGCCATCGCCTTCATTGTGCCGGCCATTACCTTCACCACCGGGCTGATCATCGGCCTGGTCAAAGCTAAACGGGACTGGAAATAAATGTCTTTTGCCGAAAACTTGAGAAAATTGCCGGGTATCTCGCATCTGGCTGCCATCAACTTACTCGATGCCGATGGCAACGTGGCTGCCACCATTGAGAACAAGGCTGGTAGCCAGGGCTCGCTGGCCGTATATAACCATCTGGCGCAAACCTACGGGTCGATCAATGCCGAGGCGGCGAAGAAGGGTCTGGAAATCTTTGCTGAACATACTGAGGACGAGCGTATCAATCCAGGTAAGCATCCGAACATCGCTCGGCTGCTGGCCATCGAATCTGGCGCTCCGGCACTACGTGTTAAGCACGTTTTTGCGGTCTAGGGGGCCGACATTTGCGCTGAGACTGATAGCGGTAGTGAGCCTTGACGGAGGTAAAAGAACTTTGGAATAACCTCCGCCCTGTTTTTATAGGTCTTGGTATACCCAATCCAACAATGGAGAATAACCAGTGAAATCCAAGCTTTTTCCGCTCGTGCTGGCAGTCGGTATTGCTGGTGGCGCTGTCGCACAGGTCAGGCCGGAAGATGCCATCAAGTATCGTCAGTCCGGCTACGGCTTCATGGCTTGGAACATGGGGCGCATCAAGACGAACGTCGAAGGCGGCAACTACAACAAGGAAGAGGTGATCAAGGCTGCCAATGCCATTCAGGCGATTGCCAATTCCGGCCTGGGGGCGCTCTATTTGCCGGGTACCGACAAGGGCAAGGGTTGGGAAGAAACGCGCGCCAAGTCCAATATCTGGACCGAACAGGAAAAGCTCGGCAAGGCGGCCATGGCCTTCAACAAGGAAGCCAACGAATTGGCCAAGATCGCCCAGGTTGGCGATGCGGCGGCGGTCGGTGCGCAACTCGATAAGCTGGGAGGCACCTGCAAGGGCTGCCACGATGATTTCAAGGCCAAGAAATAAGTCGCTCTCCGCTAGCATGCAGGCGCCTTTGGGCGCCTGTTTTATTTGACGAGGAAGGACAAAAGCATGAGCAATAAGCGGATTTTCCTGTGGGATCTACCTACGCGCTCATTTCACTGGCTACTGGTGGTATCGGTCGTAGCGGCCGTTGTTAC
>JAGWUW010000594.1 GCA_028868235.1 Betaproteobacteria bacterium
AGAATATCGCCCGTGTGATCGTCAACCTTGTAAGCGTAGAGCGTCAGTTCCTCGGCCACCTTGGGGCAGCGCGGATGCACGATAATGTCAAACGAGCGCAGGAACTCGATCCCGTCCTCAATCGAGCGAGCGCCCTTGATCGCGCCGGTGATCTTGAAGCCCTGCCGCCGCATGTAGCTGACCGTTTCCGGCCTGCTGCTGTCCGCCCGGATATTCCAGATATGCGCGCCGGGAACCGTCTTGAACAAATCGGGCAGATGATCGATCTCGCACCCGACCTGCCACGCTTCCCGATCCACATAGAGCTTGCGCCCATCGATCCAGCACCGCACCAGAACGGTTGGGTCTTGGGCAAACCCCCAGTCGGCCCCGAACCGGAACACCACGTCCGCCACCGGGGTATCGAATTCCTCGATCTTCCAGTTGCGGAACACCCGCGCCTCGCTGTTGAGCGCATAGTGACCCTGCCAGACATGCAGGAACTTGTCGGGGTCGCGCCGCCGGTCGTCTTCCAGATCGGCCTTCAGTTCAGCTGGAAGCCACGGATTGGCATCCCAGTTCACTTCTACCACGACGCTATCAGTTGGCGGCGTGGGGCCACGCAGCAGACTGTCCACCGGATCAGTCGGCTTATTAGGGTTCCAGCCAAACCACAGTTCCGAGCCCGGCTTGCGGATCGTCGGGCGCAGGAGGTCCAAGCTGCGCTGCGATAGGCTCTGCGCCTCTTCCACCCACGCTACATCAAAGCCTTCGAGCGACTTCACGCTGTCCGCCGTGTGGTTCTGCATCCCCTGGAAGATGATTAGACCATCGCCAGGGGTGCGAATTTCGCCGTCCAGTATCTCGAACCGATCGGTCAACCCGAACTTGCGGATCTTGTCTTCAACCAGCAGCTTGACCGAGTTCTTCAAGCTCTTTTGCACTTCACGCAGGCAGGCCCCGCGAAAGCCCAGTTGGCTATTGGCCCGCGCCACCAACAGTTCGGCAAAGAAATGCGACTTGCCCGAACCGCGCCCGCCATGCGCCCCTTTATAGCGAGAGGGCTTGAGCAGTGGCGCGAATTTACGCCCCGCCTTGAGTTGGAGCGTCAACGATTGTCCACTCCGCCTTCTCCGCAGAGACAGCGACCGGGCCGCCATCCTTGCCAGTTAGTTCCGTACCCTTCACTTCGCGCCAGTCTTTCGGGAAGCGGGCCGCCATCGAACGCGACCAGATCGGCGCGCTGATGTTGTTTTCAATCATGCCAACGCGGCCAGTTCGCTCCCACCAAGCCTGTGAACACTGCATCGCATGCGTGAAGGCTTCGAAAAATTCAGGATGGGCGGCGGGCCAATTAGTTTCCAAGGTATCTCGGTGCACGCCAATCTCTGCCGCCATTTCGACTACGGAGAACCCTTGCTTGCCCATCTCGATTACCCGCTCACAATAGGCAGGATCGTAAAGGGAGGGGCGGCCTGCACTCATGCGCTCAACTCATCTGCAATCACGCTGCGGGTCATGGCATCGATCGCCTCGGCTATCGCAAACTCTGCCAGTTCACGGGCCTTGTTCGCGTGGCGGAGTTCCGCCTTCATCGCGGTTACGCGATGCTCGGCCCATTCCAGATCGGAGCGGGCAGCAGCTTCCATGTCCTTGCAGATGCGCAGTTCGGCTATCAGGGGCTT
>JAGWUW010000595.1 GCA_028868235.1 Betaproteobacteria bacterium
TCGACGGTATGTGGCGAGATACCCAACTCGCGAGAAATTTCTTTAGAAGTCTTATGCTTAACTAATAGATTCAACGCGTCGAGTTGCTTGTCTGTAAGCAACTTATAGGTATCGACATTGGTCGTTGTCCTAGACATCCTACCGCTTGAGAACCCCAAAATTCAGTCCGGTGCGACCCGTCTCGATCGTAGTTAAGGGATGACACTTTCGACGTTTACAATCAGCGTTAAAATCTGCTTGCGGCTTATCGCACGATCACTTCGGAAAATCACTTCGAAATGGTCGAATCCATCCTAGGTAACGTTAGCCTGTACGTTCAAGGGCTTGGCCAACTCAAACGACAATCGGAGCAGTCTGCACAGGAAACCAAAACCTCCAATCGCCGATGCAGATAGAAAAACCGAGAAGCTGTAGCGAAGCGTGAAACGGGGGCACTGCGCTCGCCCCTTCCCAAGCATAGCGATAACCGCCCGAGAGAATCGGGGTGCGATCCTGGTTCAGCAGAGCTACTCCTCACCCATCCGCAGCGCAGCGATGAACGCCTCCTGCGGAATCTGGACATTGCCATACTCCCGCATCCGGGCCTTGCCCTTCTTCTGCTTTTCCAGAAGCTTTTTCTTGCGGGTGATGTCGCCGCCATAGCACTTCGCGGTGACGTCCTTGCGCATCGCGCTGATGGTTTCGCGGGCCACCACCTTGCCACCAATGGCGGCCTGGATCGGGATCTTGAACAGGTGGCGAGGGATCAGGTCTTTCAGGCGTTCGCACATATGGCGGCCGCGTTCCTCCGCCGCGCTGCGATGGACGATCATGGAGAGAGCATCGACCGGCTCGTTGTTGACGAGGATCGACATCTTGACGAGGTCGCCCTCGCGCAGGCCGATCTGTTCGTAGTCGAAGCTGGCGTATCCGCGGCTGATGCTCTTGAGGCGGTCGTAGAAATCGAACACCACTTCGTTGAGCGGCAGTTCGTAGGTCACCTGAGCGCGGCCGCCGACGTAGGTGAGGTTGGTCTGGATCCCGCGGCGGTCCTGGCACAACTTGAGGATCGAGCCGAGATATTCGTCGGGGGTGTAGATCACCGCCTTGATCCATGGTTCGTCGATCTGTTCGATCCGGCTGGGATCGGGGTAGTCGGCCGGATTGTGCAGCAGGATCTCGCGCGCGTCCTCGGTCTTCGATTTGCGCAACTGGATGCGATAGACCACCGAAGGCGCGGTGGTGATCAGATCCAGATCGTATTCGCGGGTCAGACGTTCCTGGATGATTTCGAGGTGAAGCAGGCCCAGGAAACCGGCGCGAAAGCCAAAGCCCAGGGCAGCGCTGCTCTCCATCTCGAAGCTGAATGACGCATCGTTGAGGCGCAGCTTGGCAATCGATTCGCGCAGCTTTTCAAAGTCCGCCGCATCGACCGGGAACAGGCCGCAGAACACCACCGGCTGGACTTCCTTGAAACCCGGCAGCGGCGTGGCGGCGCCGTTCTTGACCGTGGTGATGGTGTCGCCGACCTTGGCCTGGGCGACTTCCTTGATCTGGGCGGTGATGAAGCCGATCTCGCCCGGGCCGAGTTCGGCAAGGGTTTCGATCTTCGGCGTCATGCAGCCGACCCGGTCGATCAGGTGTTCGGTGCCGCCGGCCATGAACTTGACCTGCAAGCCCTT
>JAGWUW010000596.1 GCA_028868235.1 Betaproteobacteria bacterium
GGATGGCCGAAGCCGCTACCAAAACCTCATCCATGCCTGAGTTCCGGCAGATTCAGCTTGACCTGAAGAAGGTCGCGGCTGTGGTCAACGCCACCGATGAACTGCTGCAAGACGCAACGGCGCTGGAAGGCATCGTGTCGCGCGTCGTGCCTGCTGAGCTGCGCTTCCTCACCGAGGACGCGATCATTCGCGGCGCGGGCGGCGTGCAACCGGCTGGCATCCTCGGATCGGGTGCGCTGGTGTCCGTGGCAAAGGAGAATCTCCAGGCCGCTGATACCGTCGTGTTCGAGAACATCGTCAAGATGTGGTCGCGCATGTGGGCGCCGAGCCGGCGCAATGCGGTCTGGTTCATCAACCAGGACGTTGAGCCGCAGCTCTACGGTATGTCGATGGACGTTGGCACGGGCGGCGTGCCGGTGTACATGCCCGCGGGCGGGCTGTCCGGCGCGATGTACGGCACCTTGTTCGGGCGACCCGTGATCCCGATTGAGCAGGCCGACACCGTGGGCGACCAGGGCGACGTGATGCTGCTGGACCTGTCGCAGTACGCGTTGATCGAGAAGGGCGGCATCCAGGCGGCTTCGTCAATTCATGTCGCCTTCCTGACCGACGAGCAGGTTTTCCGCTTCGTGTACCGGGTGGATGGGCAGAGCCTGTGGAATGCGCCGTTGACGCCATTCCAAAGCGCCAACACCCTGTCGCCGTTCGTCGTGCTTGATGCACGCTAAGGAGTGATGAGATGTTGAGCATGAGCCATGATGCAAAGGTTGTGATCCTGCCGCAGTGCGATATCGGTGGCACGAACACCGCTACGCAGGACGCCACCTACTGGGCACCGGCGCACGATGCGCGCGGCTACCATGACATTTACGCCAAGATTTGGGTCGGTCCGACCTGGAATGCCGCCGATGACCTGGACACCTGCAAGTTGCAGCAATGCACGGCAGCCGACGGCACCGGAGCGAAAGACCTGACGACCTCCGGCAGCGGCACGACGTATGACTACGACACCGATTATCCGGTGGATGCGGCCACGAACACCGTCGTGATGGAAGTGCGCACCTCGCAGATGGACATGGCGAACGGTTACTACTACGTGCGCGCTTACGCAGCCGAGACCGGCGATACCGGCGAAGATGACATTGCTGGCGTTCTCATCCTGTACAACGCCCGTGAGAAGGGCGCCGAGAAGGAAGGCGCGGCTAGCACTGGTGTCACCGTCTACGTGACGACCTGATAACCCAGGCGGCGGGGGCGGGGCAACTCGCTCCCGCTAACAATGGAAAGGACCGAACATGGAATCTCAGTATGTACGAACTGCGCTGTTTGGGAACAAGTATCCCGGCGGCGTGCTGGTCATCTCGGACTTGCAGCAGCATCCGGGCAACATCTTCTTCGTGGACTCCGGCCATGCTTCGGCGTCCGATGCGGCGGGTTACGGCCTGACGCCGGATCGCCCGTTTGCGACGCTGGATTATGCGGTAGGCAATTGCACCGCTTCCAATGGCGATGTGATCTACCTCATGCCGGGCCATGCGGAGAGCATTACCGGGGCGACTTCGGTGGTCATGGATGTGGCCGGCGTCAAGGTCGTGGGCCTCGGTTGGGGCGCGACGCGGCCGACGTTCACACTGACCACGGCAGCGGCCGCGAC
>JAGWUW010000597.1 GCA_028868235.1 Betaproteobacteria bacterium
TCCATCGACAAGAGCCCGTCGGGGTTGGATGCGCTGTGTTGAGGCAGGAATGGTGTGTTTGACTTCAAAGCCGCAAGGCGCAGGCCATTGTCATGCAGTTAAGGCTGCGTCATCGTTTCTAGCGCCAGCGAATTACGCTTTTGCTTACCAATTCGCGGTAGATGTGCCCGGCGAAGGCGCCGGCAGGAGGAATTACGGACCGGTCAGGCTCGATCGAAAAGGATGATTCGCGCAGTGGGAAGGGTATCGAGAACCTTCAAACTCAAACTGTCGCCCGCCGGGGTCGAGCTCTTTCTCGACTGTCATTGCCGGCTCGGTCATCTCGTCAACGAATTGCTTCCCTTCGGTAACACGCTCTATTGCGCGCTGCTCCATCTCGAGCGCGTCGATATACGGATAATTGCTGACGATTTGAAAACCTTGAAGGATTCCGGACTCATCGGCGAACGAGACTGCTTTGTCGGTGCGCCGCTTATCCTGACTGAAGTGATGGCGCGGATTTCCGGGCGATTGGACGGAACCATCCAGCGCCGCGGTCCCGCCGCGCTGAACTCGCGATTATTCATTGTCGCGCTCAAACAGTTTCGCCTGGCGCCAGCCGATGCGATTATCGCCGCGTACGATGAAATGCTGAGCCAGGCGGGCGATTACTTGAAAATCGGCAAGGCCATGCGAAGCCGGCGAATGGAACTGGGTCCAATCGGGCAATAATGGCCTGAATTTTCATTGACCTATTGTGTATCAAACACCAATTCAGGTTTGTCGAGCTGCCATGGCGGGCGAAGTCGTGCAATCAGGAGGTGGAGATGCCGCAGGAATGCGTGGCATCCGGCCCCGATGCATCCTCGCTTGCCGAAATCAAGCAGATGTCAGGCCGGAGAATCGAATATGAACGCAGGCGCATCGGTCTCACCCAGTCGCAGCTTGCCGCGCGGGTCGACCTCGGCGTCAGCTGGATCCGCGAGATCGAATCGGGCAATCCCAAGACCAGGATCGACGATCACCTGCGCTGCGCGGCGGCCCTGGCACTTTCGCCGAGCCACATTTTCATACCGCTCCTGTTCATGGCCCACGGCCTCACATTCGCCCCGCAGCTGCTTGCCGGCAATCTCTACGAGCTCGAACGCCACTGGCTCCAGTTCATCATCGATCACAACATCGCCGACATGCGCCGCATCCTGCTCGGTGATCGGGGCGATGGCACAGGTTCGGCCTTTCCCCAGCTGGGCACGTGAGCGACGATCCGGGGGGTAATTTTTCCAAGCATTTTTGAGTTCGGGCGTGTGAAGGCGCCTGAATTGCGTCGTTCGCAGTGCGGGCGTGCCCTTGGATGCACTCCGCATGCCCGCACCGATCATCCCATACCCAGTCAGGAGATTGCCAATGCCTACCAATGCCTGCCCCCGGCAATCGCAGCACCTGACCAGGCAGCGGACGCAGTGAGCGTGGGCGGGGGCAGCGACAATGACAACGGAACCGATCGATCCACACCTGCAAGGTCTGCACATCGCCAACTGGTGGCTCAAGGCACGGCGCCTGCGTGAGGAGATGTTCGGCTCGGAGCTGTTTTCCGATCCCGCCTGGGACATCTTGCTCGATCTCTATACGGCCGAGGCACGAGGCGAGAGCGTCCAGATTTCCAGTCTCGCCATC
>JAGWUW010000598.1 GCA_028868235.1 Betaproteobacteria bacterium
CGCAGGTTGAAGTCTCCCTCCAGCCCCTTGATGCGCGCGTTACCGGCATTGTAGGTGCTGATCACGCCGACCGCACCGGCCGAAGTCAGGCCGTATTGCAGGTCCTTCCAGTCTTCGAGGAAGGCCGTGACGTTCAAGGTCAGCTTGCGATCCCACCACTGGGTCTTGAAGCCGATTTCGTAATTGTTGAGCTTGTCCGCCTTGTAGGGATTTACGCCAACGCGCCGGTTGATGCCGCCGGGCCGGTAGCCGGTCGAATAGGTGGCATAGACCATGGCATCGGGGTTGATCTTCCACGTCAGGTTGACCTTGTGCGTCTCGCCCGACTGGGTGACTGTGTTGTCAAACAGCTTGCAAGGCAGAACCGTATCGCTGGTGGGCGTGCAGGTGACGGTGTTGGCCACCGTGCTGGCCAGCCCCGAGAAGCCCCCCAGCGAATTCTTGGTGCCGAAATAGCGGATGCCGCCGTTGATCGTGACGTTTTCCAGAATGTCGTATGACGCGTCGATAAAGCCCGCATAGTCGCGGTCAACGCGGTTGACGCGGGTGCAGAACACGTCGTCGCCGCATTTCGGCACGGCAAAACCGCCCTGTGCTGCGGCGAGGCCCGGGATGATGTAATCCGCCCAGATGCGGTCGGTCTGCCGTTCGTAGAACACACCGGCCGTCACCTTCCAGGCATTGCCCGCTGGCGAAGAGACGCGCAGTTCGTGCGTTTGCTTCGAATAGTGGTCCCGCCCGCGATAGGTCTGGGTCGGATCGAGGATCTGGTTGTTGGACTTCAGGAAGCTGACATAGGACGGGGCATAGGCATCATAGGCGACGGTATAGGCCGAATAGTCCTGCACCACGTCGGTATCGCGCTCGAAATAGCCGCCGGCATAGGTAACATCCCAGTTGCCCTGCTTGCCCTTGATGGTCAGCGCTGCCTGATACCATTCGTCGCTGCCATAGTCGGGGGTGTAATCCTGCACCTTGAGATCGCCGACTGCAGGATCGAAAAGATAGGTGCCGTGGCTCTTCTGGTTCTGGTAGATGACGCTCGGCGTCACCGTCCAGTTGTCGTCCAGATCGATGCCCAGCGCGGCGCGGCCGCCCCAGGTGTCGGTATCGTTGAAGTTTTTCTTCACGAAGGCATTGTTGTTGATGCTGAACGGCACGAGCACGCCATTGCTGTCATACAGCGTATAGGTGCGGGTGCCGGAAACGTTGCTGATGAAGCCGCCGTCACGCTCATAGAAAGCGGAAACGCGGAGCGCAGCCGTGGGGCTCAGCGGGGCGTTGAAATAACCTTCGATGGTGCCGCCCGACGAATTGCTGCCTTTACCGAAAGTGGTTCCGGTCAGCGAAACCCCGGCCGAAAACTTGCTGGGATCTGGCTTGCGGGTGATCAGCTTGAGCGTACCCGACAGCGAGCTTGCGCCATAGAGCGTGCCCTGCGGGCCTGAAAGGGCCTCGACCCGCTCCATGTCATAGACATGCAGATCGGGCGCGCCGCCGATTGTCGTCAGCGGCACTTCGTCGACATAAAGCGCGCTGGTCGGCTGCGGGCCGGAGTGGCTACCATTGGCATTGGCGCCGCTGGAAACGCCGCGGAAATAGATTTGCGACTGGCCGGGGCCGAACGACTGGAAGCTGACGCTGGGCAGCA
>JAGWUW010000086.1 GCA_028868235.1 Betaproteobacteria bacterium
CGCTTCAAGGCGCAGGTTACCTACCTGGATCACGCCAGGGTGCGTAGTATCGATCCGGTGCGGAAAACGGTGAGTACGGATATTGATGATATCCGCTTCGATGAGGCACTGCTTTGCCCGCCGCAGCAGGCGGCCGATCTGCTCTGGCAGGCCAGCCTGATTCGTTCGGAAGAGGGCGGCAAGCCCAGCGGCTGGGCGGCTCAGGGGGTAACGGATTTCCGTAGCGCTGCCGACAGTCGGGTTTTTGTGATTGGCGATGCCGTCGGCCTGGTTTCCCCACAGTTTGGTTATTTTCCGAAGACCGGCCAGGTGGCGAATCGCATGGGGCAGGCCGTTGCCCTACAGATTGCCGCGCAGGCGATGGGCCAGACGCAGCCGCCGTTGTTGCCGGAGAGTGTGTGTCACGTGACGACCAGTATCGAGCCACTGGAGAATACGCGGATTGACACCAGTTACCGTGACCGAGGGGATGGTTTTCTGGTGCAGACGGTCAAGCAGACGCACAACCCTAACCCGAGCGGAGAGGATTCCGCCTGGGCCGAGGCAATGTATCGCGACTTCCTGTTACCTTGAACCGCCTGGCTATCCCGTCGTCAGCTTGGCTTGGACGGGGCAATCTCGGCCAAGTCGTCTTCCCTCAATGTCGGGCGTACACCGACGTCTTGCCGTCCTTCCTGACGAGCAGAGTTTCGTAGAATTCGCGGCGGACCCGTGGGGCGGCTTCGCTGTCCTTGTCGAGTATCGTGCAGGCGGTTTCGCAGGTCGGACTGGAATATTCCCGACCGGGGGCGCCAAGCGGTAGACCAGGGACGGCAAGACCGAGGGCTTTCGGTTTCTCGGCAAGCAGTTCCTTGATCTGGTCAGCGTGCACATGACCTTCGATGAAGTAACCGGCTACGGTGGCACTGGGTACTGCCTCCAGATCCTTGGGGACTTTCAGGCGGCGTTTGACTGCTTCCATGTCGTCGGTTTGTGTGACTTTAACGGTAAAGCCATTCTGTCGCAGGTGATCAGCCCATTCGATACAGGCTAGGCAGACAGTCGGCATATAGACTTCGATCACTGGCAACGACTGGGCAGCTGCTGCCTTGACGATCAGCAGCGCGAGTATTAGGACAAGGCGCTTCAGCATGGCTTGCCGGCCTTGCAGCCCTTGAGTATCCATAGCGAAATCACGCCAGCCGTTTCGTCGGATTTCACCTTGCGTGCCATCGAACCGGCATCGCGGCCGTTGTCGGTCTTGGCCAGCGGGTCGGCCCCGGCCTCGAGCAGCAATTGCGTATGAACTGGCCGGCTGGCGTAAGCTGCCATGTGCAGCGGTGTGGCACCATCGTTATCGCGGGCGTTAGGGTCGGCCTTGGCAGCGATTAGTGCCTTCAGGGCACTGATGTCGGGATTCATCGCCGCCAGATGAAGCGGGGTAGAGCCGAGTTCGGTACGTGCATCGCGCTGCTTGGGATCTGCCTTGAGCAACTTGCGTACATCGTCTCCGTTTCCAGTACGGGCGGCATCGTGAATCGGACGATCATAGCTGGTCGTCTGGGCCAAGGCAGAAAGACTCAGCAGAATGGCGAACAGTGCGGGAAACAGTTTTTTCATCGAAGGAGCCTTTATCGTCGAAGATGTCATTGTTCCGGCAGTGTATTCGACAATCCTTGATCTGTGGCAGTTTCGTTTTTCTCTAATATAATGATTTCATTGCATAAATCGAGGGTCTTGCTGGTGGCTTGCCGGCGACTCCATCTTGGCTCGGAGAGGGTGTGAATATGGGCGTTATCGTGCGTCATCTGCTCATCGAAGGACGGGTTCAGGGGGTTGGCTATCGTTGGTCCATGGTCGAGCAGGCGAAGTACCTCGGTGTTGCAGGCTGGGTGCGAAATCTGAGCAGTGGTGGCGTCGAAGCCATGCTGGCCGGCGAAGAGGCTGCGGTTCTGAAACTGGTCGTCTGGGCTGGGCGTGGTCCGACTCATGCCCAGGTCGAGTGCGTCAATGTGGCGATCGGCGAGGGCGGCTTTCACGGCTTCAAGCAACTGCCTAGCGCATGATGTTGACCGGTATCGACACGGTTGCGATTCTGCTTCAGGCAGGCCGGCGGTGGAGGAGATGATTGACGATGAAAGAGAGTACGATTTCACCGCGCTGATTTACTGCGAGATATTTCAGGCGAGCGATGCCGCGGTCGGATTTTGACCTTGAAGGCCGAACTTCCAGGACTTCGATTTCGCTATGCAGCGTATCACCTGGGCGTACCGGAGCCATCCAGCGTAGTTCGTCGATGCCGGGCGATCCCATGCTTGACTCGGCGAGAATTCCCGATTGGATAAACAGGCGAAAACAGATGGCCAGGCTCTGGAAGCCGCTGGCGATCAGCCCGCCGTAGGATGAGTTTGCCGCCGCATGGACGTCGAGATGGAATGGTTGCGGATCGTAGCGCCAAGCGAAGTCGATGATTTCGGCTTCTGTAAGCGTTAGGCCGGGCGACGTGAAGCGCTGGCCGGGAGAAAGGTCGTCAAGGTAGCGGCTGTCCATGTGGGGTCTTCGATGGCTATTCATTGAGAGATAAGGGATTGGGACAAAGTGCGATAGTGTTCTCTCCGCGAGTCGCACAGGGAGTGACCCGATCGGGGGCGGGATGAGGTGATCCTGCGTGGTCGATGTCGGCAGCAAGGGTTTCCCAGTGTTGTACGCCATCACGGTCGATCTGAAGGCGTAGCAACCAGCCTTGGCGGCCATTTTCATCGTCGAAGCCGTCGAAAACGAAGTTGCCGAGGCTGTACACGATGGGTTTGTCACGGTAGATTTCTGCGCCTTGCGTGACGTGCGGGTGGCTGCCGACGACGGCGCTGGCGCCTTCATCGATCATGCGGCGGGCGAAGCTGCGTTGCCGATCGTCAGGTTGCATCGATTTTTCCCAGCCCCAGTGCATGAAAGGGATGACGTGATCGGCGCCGGCAGCCTTGGCCGCGCGGATATCGGTGATGACCTGCTCGTCCTCACTCCAGGCAATGCCGGGTGTTTGCGGGCCGGCCTCGAAGCGGCGCGGTTTGTATTCGTTGTAGCCGAGGATGGCGATCTTCAGGCCCTTCTTGGCAATCCACAGCGGCCGGTGGGCTTCGGCGAGGTTACGTCCGCCGCCGAAATGGGCGATGCCGGCCGCATCGAGTTGCTGCGTGGTCTCGATAAAGGCGGTTTGGCCGTAGTCGCCGGAGTGATTATTGGCTAGCGATACGGCATCGAAGCGGCCTTGGAGAATTTTCAGGGTCTCAGGCCGGGCGCGGAAGGACCAGACCTTCGAGGCTTGGGCTTCTCCGCTGTTGGCGACAGCACATTCGAGGTTGCCAATGCGATAGTCGGCAGTGTCAAGGATGGAGGCGAAAGGGGCAAGCGGGTCATCGCCAGCCGCGATGACGCGGCCGGGGCCGTCGTCGAGCATGATGTCGCCGACAAAGATCAGGGTCAGCGGTTCGGCGCAGGCCGAGCCATTGAGCCAGCCGGCAAGCAGCATAGCGTACGAATGTTTCAAGTTCATGAGCGTCAGGCGTTCCGAATCTCGCACCAGTATTGCAGTTCACTTTCACGCTTAGGTTCATAGACCCTTTGCAGGCCGGTGAAACCGTAGCGGCCGTGATTGCGTACCGGATAGGGGTAGCTGGCGTGTTGCAAAGGGATTGGCACTTCGCCGAGTTCGGCGTGGGTGTAGAGGTTGATGCGCGCTAGGTCGCTCGGTTCTGGCACGAAGACGACACGGAACAGGAAGAAGGAGCCGATGGCAGTCGGTGCGCCGGTGTAGGGGGTGGCCAGCGGTGCGCTCTCGATGATCTGTGTTTCGCCGCCGTAGTTCAGGTGGCAGGCTACGGTCTCGGCGAGAGCGGGAGCAGATACCGATAATGCGAGGGCAACGGCGATGACTGCAACGATTGGGCGCATGGTTTTAGCGCACCGGGGGGACTGCCTTGAGAACGATCTCGACTGATACCGGCTGGCCATTGCGAAGTGCCGGGTAAGGTTTGTCGCTGACGAAGCGGAGCTTGCCACGATGATCGATGCGGGCACTGATCGTGATCTTGGCATTTTTGCCGATCAGGTCGCGGTCAAGCGTGGTGGAGAACGGGATGGGCCCCTGAGCGCCAGTGAGCTCGTACCGCTGTTCGGCCAGTGTCTGGCCTCCGGAACGGACGAGCAGGGTCAGGGTGGCGTCGGGCGGGAGAGCGATGTGCGCTGGATAGGTGACGCTACCCGTGATCTCGATGAAGCTACTGGCTATGGGGGATGTTGCAGGTCGGATTACGGTGGGGGGGGCGTCACCGCGTCGGCAGCGGCGAAGATTGTTCTTCCCGTCTTCGAAAATCGCCTCGTCTTCCTTGGTGTGCAGGCGGATGTTCCCTTGGCGGTACAGTGTGCCCGAGGCCGAGGGAACCTGCGGCAGGACCATTGCGTCGTCTGCAAAGTGCAGGGTAGCCTGCGGCCGACCATCAGCATCGATGGTAAAGGAGATGTCCAGGCGACTGCCGTTGTCGCAGGTGTAAGGTTGGTTTTCCGCTGCAGCGTGAGCGGAGAGCACAACGAGCAGGGGCAGGAGGTAGCGGATTTTCATGCTTGTTCAGTTTCGGGAAGAGTGGTCCAGCGCCCGTCGATCAGGCCTTCGATGGGCCGGAAAGCCGCCTTGTAGGCCATCTTGCGGCTTTCGGCGATCCAGTAGCCGAGGTACAGGTAAGGCAAGCCGAGCGCCTTCGCTTGGGCGGCCTGCCACAGGATGTTGTAGGTACCGAAACTGGCTGCCGGGACGTTCGGGTCGTAAAAGGTGTAAACCGAGGACAGGCCATCGTCGAGAACATCAATCAGACTGACCATGCGTAGGGCTTGTTCGTCGCGGAATTCGATCAGTCGCGTGTCGACACGGCTTTGTAATAAGAACTGGGCGTATTGTTCATGGCTGTCTTCGTCCATGCCGCCGCCAGGGTGCCGAGATTGCTGATAGTGATTGTAGAGGTCGTAATGCTCGTCAAGGTATGCCAGCGGCAGTTCGCGGGCGCGCAGGTCGGCATGCCGCTTCATGGCACGGCGCTGGCTGCGGTTTGGCTGCAGGTCGGCAACAGGCAGTCGTACCGGGACGCAGGCTTTGCAATTGTCGCAATGGGGCCGGTAGGTAAAGATTCCGCTTCGGCGAAATCCGGCACGCACGAGGGAGCTATAGATTTCGCCATCGATCAGATGGGCCGGTGTGGCAACCTGCGAGCGGGCCTCGCGATCAGGCAGATAGCTGCATGGATAGGGCGAAGTCGCGTAATAGAGCAGCAGCGAAAACGGCAGTTCGGCGTCGTCGGGCTGGGCCATGGTCAACTTTCAGAATCCAGCGGCACGACTGGCCAAACGGTACGTGGACTACCACTCTCGACGAGTCCGGAGAGGCGCTCAAGGAAGTCGGAGCGGGGAATTTCGCGGCCGCCGAGCGAGGCGAGGTGGTCGGTGTACATCTGGCAGTCAATCATTCCGAATTGGTTGGCGACAAGATAACGCACCAGATGGGCGAAGGCGACCTTTGATGCGTCCGTGCGGCGGGAGAACATTGATTCGCCGTAAAACATGCGACCGATCGCCAATCCATAGAGACCGCCGACCAGAACGCCCCCCTCGTAAGTTTCGACCGAATGCGCCCAACCGAGTTCATGCAGGTGGCTATAAGCCTCGCTCATTTCCCGGGTGATCCAGGTACCGTTCTGACCGGGTCTGGGGGTTGCCGCGCAAGCGCCGATCACGCCGCGAAAATTGCTGTCGAAACGGACTGTGAAACGGCCGGCACGCAGTACCTTGGAAAGTGAGCGAGTCAGGCGGAATTCTTCGGGGAGGAGCACCATGCGCGGATCGGGGCTATACCAAAGCGGATGCCCTTCGACGGTGCCCCATGGAAAGATGCCATTCTGATAAGCGTCGAGTATCCGCTCCGGCGCTAGGCTGCCACCGACGGCGAGCAGGCCGTCCATATCCTTGCGTGCCGATTCGACGGACGGAAAGGGATCGCATGGACCAAGAAAGGGAATCATGCCTGGTCCTGCAGTTTCTGGATAACGTCAGTGTGCCTGCGATAGTGCTTTGCGACGCCTGGACGTTCAAGGTGGGACATGATGGTCAGTCAGGTTTTTTGGTGGTCTGCCAGGCGATGGGGGGTACTTCGTTGTCTTCCAGAAAGAGCAGGTCAGCCGACAAAGTGTGTGTTTCGGTACCAAAAACATCGAGGGATTCGCTGCTGTTGGCTATGCGGTAGCGAATTTCGGAGGGAGTAAATTCGATCAGGTTATCGGCTGCCGTGCTCTTTGGAGGGGGTGTGGAAACGGTACGTTCGGGTAGCAGTTCGGTGCGTGCCGGGATGATTGCCGAGTCGATGGACAGGCCGTCGGGAAGAGTTGCTCCGTACTGCAGCAGCAAACTGGCAACTTCTGGGTGGCGGCAACGCAGGGCAAGCCGCAGGGCGGCTCCTGGACCGTCGCTGGCTTCGGCATTGGGATTGGCTCCATGTTGCAGGAGTTCACGGACAATTGCCAGATCACCTTTGAAACAGGCGGTGCGCAACGGCAGGCCGGCAAAACCGTGCATGTCTGGCTCGTCGACGTTCCCCCCTTCGGCCAGCGCGACCAATACGTTGCCGAGATGGGCGGCACGAATGGCCGTGATCAGTTTACTTGGGGGCGTGCCTTTCGCGATCATGGCTCTTGCAGTAGTCGACAGATCGCAGATTGTAGGCAAACCCCGGTTTTTTTTCGAGGCCTGCTTGCTCGAATTCGGTGTGATCGAGACTCATCTTAGTCTGGCGCCGCTTGCTTATGGCGCTGGTCTTTACGACGTTTGTTTGCGCGGTGCATTAGCCTAGTTTAATGGGAGGAGTATCGATTGAAAATTTCCTTCCACCAATGCAACGCTCATCCGCTACAGAATGATGGTGGCCATGAGGCCAAATTGGATCTGCATCGGACAAATCCGGATTGGTGCAGTGTTTAGAATTGTTACCGATTGCGGACGTAAAAAAGCGGCCTGTTCGCCGCCGGATGAATCAGTTGCCTTCGAGAATTCGTCGGGCGCCGTTGTAGCGCTGAATCCAGTAGCTGCTGTCCATGCTCTCGACACGGACTTCTGCACCGGTACGTGGTGCGTGCATGAAGTGGTTGTCGCCGAGGTAAATGCCAACGTGCGAAAAAGCACGGCGCATGGTGTTGAAGAACACGAGATCGCCCGGCTTTAGTTGACTGGCATCGATCTGCTGGCCAACTTCGCTCATTTCCTTCGCGGTACGCGGTAGCGAGGCACCAATACTGTCCTTGAAGACCAAGCGGACAAAGCCACTGCAGTCAAGGCCGCTGTCTTCATTGTTACCACCGAAGCGATAGCGAACGCCGACTAGCTTGAGCCCTTGCAGAATGACATCCTGTGCGGCGTTGGTGTAACGTTCCAGAAAGGACGGTTGCTCATCCTTACGGATTTGCTCGGCTGCCGTGGATGCACCAATCCCGCTGGCGAGCAGCGAAACAGATAGCAGTAGGGAGGCCAATACTTTATGCATAGCCCTGAAATGTATTTGAAAAATGGATAGCTGTAAAGGTGCGATAAAAATTCACGGAGTACAACTATGTTCATACTCTGTAATTATGAATACAATTTATTTCCTGAGGAGTGAGGAGAATTATGGATTCCTTCAAGGCACTGCTGATTGAGGAGCGTGACGGCAAGGTGGTCAATAGTTTCGTTCAGATGAGCGAAAGCCAGTTGGACGCTGGCGATGTCACGATTCGCGTTGCCTACTCAAGTGTTAATTACAAGGACGCATTGGCGGCGACGGGGGCTGGCAAGATCATTCGTCGCTTCCCTTGCGTAGGGGGCATTGATCTATCCGGTACGGTCATCACCAGCAGGGATGTGCGTTTCAAGCCGGGCGATCAGGTCATTGCCACCAGCTTCGATATCGGCGTTGCTCATCATGGAGGCTATGCTGAAATCGCCCGTGTGCCGGGAGACTGGGTGGTTTCTCTGCCGGCTGGGCTTACCCTGTACGACGCCATGGCCCTTGGAACGGCTGGCTTCACGGCTGCGCTCGGTATCGTGCGCATGGAAGAAAATGGCCTGCGTCCGGAAAAGGGGCCGGTTATCGTGACTGGTGCGACTGGCGGAGTCGGTAGCCTAGCAGTCGATATGCTGGCCAAGATTGGCTACCATGTCGTCGCGCTGACCGGTAAGGAAAGCGAGAGCGAGTATCTGCGCAGCCTGGGTGCGGCCGAGATCATGTTGCGCCAGAGTATCGACTTGGCGAAGATTCGGCCATTGGATCGTGGCCGCTGGGCTGGTGCCGTGGATAACCTGGGCGGCGATGTGCTGGCCTGGATCGCCAGCACCATGGAGCAGGGCGGAACAATCGCCAGTATCGGTCTCGCGGCCAGCCATAAGCTGAATACGACAGTCATGCCCTTTATCCTGCGTGGCGTTTCCTTGCTTGGTGTCGATTCCGGCTATATCCGCGAGCCGTACCGTAGCGGGGTCTGGCAACGCCTGGCGACCGACTTGCGGCCGCCGCATCTGGCCTCGATGTCGCGCCGTATTGCCTTCGCTGACCTGCCGGCGAT
>JAGWUW010000599.1 GCA_028868235.1 Betaproteobacteria bacterium
GCCGCTTCGCTAACCACCCACGAACCACTCCTTTCGTCGGCCTGCGCCGAGGATGCTGATGTCGCGAGAAAAATGAAGGCCAGTTTGTACAGGGCTTTTTTCATGTGCGAGTTTCCAAAGGTCTCATCGGCCTTAGGCAGTGAGCATTTCTTTTCGATTTTCCTGTTTGGTTAACTGTGTGTGACAACTGGCATCGGTATTTTGCATTTATTTCTGGCGTTGAAATATTTTAGGCAAGAGCGATGACAAATTGAATCAGGTTACAAAAACGCACTTGGGTCCAGACCCAACCAACAGCCACGGTCGCCGTGAAGCCGAGGTCCTTGTTCGCCACCCAATAGACGAAATTGCGCATATCCGGGTCCTACGGAGGAGACTCGCAGACACGTGCGTCGGGCAGGTTTTGGCATCAGCGGACGTGCCAAATGAGTAGCCCCTAGTTTTCTAGACGCCTTCCGCTTTCAAAATCTGCCGCCGTTCGAACTCGGCGGGCGACAGCATCCCGTTCCTGACTTGCTTGCGCACCGGGTTGTAGAACATCTCGACGTAATCGAACACGTCCTGCCGGGCTTCCTCGCGGGTTTTGTAGGTGCGGCGGCGGATGCGCTCACGCTTGAGCGACGAGAAGAAGCTCTCGGCCACAGCGTTGTCGTGGCAGTTGCCACGTCGGCTCATCGAGTGTTCAAGATTGTGAGCCCGGATGAAGGCAGCCCAGTCCATGCTGGTGAACTGCGAGCCCTGGTCCGAATGGACCAATACCCGCTGCTTCGGCTTGCGCCGCCATACCGCCATGTGCAGCGCCTGCAGCACGACATCGGTGGTCTGTCGGCTCTGCATCGACCAGCCTACCACGCGGCGCGAGTAGAGATCGATCACGACCGCCAGATAGGCAAAGCCTTCCAGGGTGCGGATGTAGGTAATGTCTGTCACCCAGGCCCGATCTGGCGTCGCTACATCGAACTGGCGATCCAGAGTGTTGTCGACCGCCAGGGAAGGTTTGCCGCCATAGCTGCCAGGCCGACGCTTGTAGCCAACCTGGGCCCTGATACCCGCGAGCCTGGTCAACCGCGCAACGCGGTTGGGGCAGCAGGTCTCGCCGTGATCCAGAAGGTCATCGTGCAGCTTGCGGTAGCCATAGACCTTGCCGCTGTCGTTCCAGGCTTTGCGGATCAGATCGGTCTGCCGGGCATCTTCCCGAGCCCGCTGGCTCAGCGGGCTCTTCTGCCATGCATAGAAACCACTGGGCTGGATGCGCAGGCACCGACACATCGCCCGAACCCTGAACTGGTGACGATGCTCGGCAATGAACGCGTATCTCACTTTGCATCCCTGGCGAAATACGCGGTGGCTTTTTTTAGGATGTCGCGCTCCTCGGTCACCCGGGCCAGCTCGCGCTTCAACTGGCGGATCTCGGCATCCTTGCTGGCTTCGCCGGACACCACCTTCGCAAGCTGCCGCTTCCAGGCATACAGCGAGTGCTGGCTGACGCCGAGCCGCTGCGAGACCTCGGCTACAGGATATCCGCGTTCGGTGATCTGGGCCACCGCATCACGCTTGAACTCATCACTGAAATTGGGCTTCCCCATCATCGCCTCCTGTCCTCAAAATTAGGATCGAAGGCGTCCAGAAATCTAGGGGCTACTCACT
>JAGWUW010000600.1 GCA_028868235.1 Betaproteobacteria bacterium
TCCTGGATCGTCATCGGGCTGGTCTGCGCCAGCGCCGCGCCGGCCAGGTGCACGCCAAACAACGCGATCAGAAGCTTATTTTTTGACATAGTATTTCCCCGTTGCGCTCATTACCATCGAGTCGCCAGCGACGCCGACTTCGAGCTTGTCCACAGTCATATTCTTCGGCAGGGACGCCAACGCCTGGTAAAACGTCCAGTCGCCGGTCATCGCCCAGGTGCCTTCTGCAACCTTCTCTTTCAGGGTGCTCTCGGTAATCGGCGGGCTGCCGGCGGGCGCCGCCGGGATGGCGACGACTGAAGCTTTATCGAGCGTGATCGCGAGTCCAGCCTCTTTCATCTGCTGGGCCTGCGAACCGAAATTCACGATGAACTGTTCCTGTTTCGGAAGATCGGCAATCTGCATGCCTTTCGGAACATTGTTCTTGATCTCGAAAGTGGTCTCGAGCCCGGTCATGCCCTCTTTGTAGTTCGTCTCGTACTTGGCGATACCGGGCAGAGACGCGGCCGCGAACGAGAGGTAGGTGCCGCCGTCGGAATTGGTCCAGGTCAGCGTGCAGGAGTCCGGCGTGCAGCTCGCCTTATCGAGCCTCCAGCCCTGGTGAAACATCGGCAGCTGGTTAATCTTGTCGGTCATCGGCCCGGCCGTATAAGAGCCGGTGGTTGCCGCCGACAGGTATTCGGTAGCAGACTTGTTGTAGACGACCTGCGGGTCTTGCACGACGGGTACCACTTTCTTGATCGACTCTTGCTGGTGCTGGTCGTACAAGGTCAGCGCACCATAAGCGGCAGCAGCAGCGAGCACGGCGCCAATGATGAGTGCCGTCGGCGCCTTCGCGCGACGCAGGCGCGCCGCAGCCAACGCCTTCTTCGTCAGCGTGTCGAACCAGTCGCTATCGAATTCCACTACCGCACGGCCGGGGAAGATGTCGGCCGCCCCGTGGAATTGCACGGTCGGTGCGCTCTGCTCGTCGAACTCCTTCAGGAAGTCAGCCGTCAACTCATCCAGAACATCGTTGCCGACGATCCGATCGAAGCCGATCAGCGGCACACCCGCACGGAAGCCAATAAAGGCGATCTTCCCGCCCGGAAGGGCCAGGCCGAACACGGCGTTATCGACGCCGGGATATGCGATCGCCAGCAGGGCGGCAGCGGAGGCAGCGGCTTTGCGCGAAGCGCCCCGCTCGACCCCAGCCGAGTCGGCGAGTAGACCGATCGAGCGCTTGCCTTCCTTCGCCGGCAGCGCCACGTAGCTCGAAGCCGAGTACTTGGTGGCGGCCTTACTGACCGTGGAGCGCGCGATTTTGACGCCGGGAAGACGATCCCACAGCATGCCGAAGGCGATGCTGTGGTCGCCCAGCGCCGCGACATAGCCCGACGACTGCTTCTTTCGCTTCGCAGCTGGTTTCGCCATCGCGCCTGCGCGGCTGACTGTCGTGTTCATGCTTTATGCCCCGTCCACGATGATCGGGGTGACCAGGATGATGTACGTTTCATGGACCTTCGAGCCGTTGTAGCTGCCGCCCAGGCCGATGTCTTTCGTGAGGCCCTGCTGGTTGTATTGCATCACCTCATGATCGAAGCCGGTCAGCACCAGGGTGGCACCCGAGCGAAGGGCGACGCGCTGCACGGTTTGCACTGCCCC
>JAGWUW010000087.1 GCA_028868235.1 Betaproteobacteria bacterium
TTGCATCTCAGGAACGAATTTTACACAAAAAATATTTACATACATTCATGAATGTTTATAATCAACACAGCAAAAATAAGCAAGGAGAATCAGCGTGACCCCCATTTCAACGTTTCAGCGCAAGTCGCTGCCTTTTGTCGTTTCCGCACTCATTGGCGCCCTGGCAGCAGCCGGCTGTTCCGGCGATAAACAGGCGGGCGGTCCGCCGAAGATGGGACCGATGCCGGTCACCGTCATCGAGATGCAGCCACAGAAGGTGCCGACCAGCATAGAAATCATGGCCCAGACCGAAGGCGCCCGTGAAACCGAGGTGCGCGCCCGCGTCGGCGGCATCCTGACCAAGCGACTGTATCAGGAAGGCGACACCGTCAAGGCTGGCCAGCCGCTGTTCCAGATCGATCGCGCTCCCTATGAAATAGCCCTCGCCGAAGCCAAGGCCAAGGCCGAGCAGACGGCCCGCGAAGTCGGCCGCCTGAAGGGCCTGGCCGAAGCCAAGGCCATCGCCCAGAAAGACTACGACGATGCCGTATCGGCCAACGCCATTGCCCAGGCCGCCCTGCGCCAGGCCGAGCTGAACCTGTCATGGACGACCGTAACGGCACCGGTAGGGGGCACCACCGGCCGTGCCATCAAGTCGGATGGCAACCTAATCTCGACGGCCGACAGCCTGCTCACCTCGATTTACCAGACCAACCCGATCTGGGTCCGCTTCAGCTTGGGCGAAAGCGACCTGGCCAGGTTCCCCGGCGGGCGCATGACGCAGAAGGACATCAAGGGCGTCGAACTGGTCATGGCCAACGGGCAGACCTACGAAAAGCGCGGCAAGCTGAATTTCCTCGCCACCAATATCGATACCACACTGGGCACCCAGCAATTGCGCGCCGAATTCGACAATGCCGGCGGCCAGCTGCTGCCCGGCCAGTTCGTCCGTGTTCGTCTGCTCACCGGCGAGCGCGAGGGTGTCTATCTGGTGCCGCAATCGGCCGTACTGCAGACCGAACAAGGCACGCTGGTCATGACTGCCGGCGCCGAGGACAAGGTCGCGCCTCGCCCAGTCAAGGCCGGCGAATGGTACGGCAAGGACTGGGTCATCCTGGGTGGCCTCAATGCCGGCGACAAGGTGATCGTCGACAACCTGATCAAGCTCCGCCCCGGTATGCCAGTCGCCCCCAAGGGGCCGAACGATACTCCACCGGCTGCTGCTGCGGCCAACGCCCCGGCCAAGCAGTAAGGAGACGCCATGGCCAAATTTTTCATCAACCGACCGATTTTCGCGTCGGTCATCTCGATCATCATCGTCATTGCCGGGCTGGTTGCCTCGCAGGTATTGCCGATTGCGCAATACCCGCAGATCGCACCGCCGACGGTGCTGATCACCGCCACCTACCCGGGTGCATCGGCCGACACACTCGCCAAGACTGTCGCCGCACCGATTGAGGAACAACTCAACGGTGTCGAGAACATGCTCTATTTCACGTCCTCGGCCAGCGCCAACGGTGCCGTGACTATCACGGCCACCTTCGAGGTCGGCACCAATGTCGATATGGCTTCGGTCAACGTCAACAACCGCGTCAAGGCTGCTGAGCCGCGCCTGCCGGAAGCCGTACGACGTAACGGCGTAATCGTCCAGAAGCGCTCGAATGACATTCTGCAGGTGGTCGCGCTGAAATCGGAAGGCGGGAAATACCCGACGCTATTCCTGTCCAATTACGCCAGCTTGAATATCGTCGATGAATTGAAGCGCCTGAAGGGCGTGGGCGATGTGACCATCTTCGGTGCCCAGGACTACTCGATGCGTGTCTGGTTGAAACCCGACCGCATGGCGCAACTCGGCCTGACCAGCAGTGAGGTCGCTGCCGCGATTACGGCCCAGAACGCCCAGAACGCCGCCGGCAAGATTGGCCAGGAACCGGCACCGAACGATCAACAGCTGGTCTACACGGTAACCGCCAAAGGCCGCCTGTTGAGCGAAGATGAGTTCGGCAACATTGTCATCCGTGCCAGCGGTCCGGGCGGTCTGTTGCGCCTGAAGGACATCGCACGCATCGAGCTCGGCGCCTACAGCTATGACCAGCGCGTGACGCTGGACGGCCAGCCGACCATCGCCATGGGCGTCTTCCTGCAAACCGGCGCCAATGCGCTGGAGGTTGCCGAACTGGTCAAGGGCAAGATGGCCGAGCTCAAGGGGAAGTTCCCGGAAGGGATGGATTACGTCATTCCCTTCGATACCACGCGTTTCGTCTCGGCGTCGATCAAGGAAGTCGTGCATACGCTAGCCGAGGCCATGATTCTTGTTCTAGCCGTCGTTTTCATCTTCCTGCAAAGCTGGCGGGCGACGCTGATCCCGATGATCGCTGTGCCGATCTCACTGATTGGCTCCTTTGCTGGCCTTTGGCTGTTCGGCTTCTCGATCAACACGTTGACGCTGTTCGCCATGGTGCTGGCCATCGGTATCGTCGTTGACGATGCCATCGTCGTACTGGAAAACGTTGAGCGCCTCATGGCCGAGGAAAAGCTGCCACCGAAGCAGGCCGCGATCAAGGCCATGAAACAGGTGACCGGCGCGCTGATTGCCATCGTGTTGGTGCTGTGTGCGGTGTTCATCCCGGTCGCCTTCCTCGGCGGTATTGCAGGCCAGCTATACAAGCAGTTTGCAGTAACCGTCGCAGTAGCTGTCGTGCTTTCTGGCATCGTCGCTCTGACGTTGACCCCCGCCCTGTGCGCCCTCCTTCTCAAGGCTCAGCACACGGAAAATAAGCTGTTCGCTCCCTTCAACCGGATGTTCGAACGCCTGACCAGCAACTACACCCGCGCTGTCGGCTTTACCCTGAAGCACGGCATCGTCGGCGCCCTGGTTTTTGCCTTGATCATCGGTGCGACTGCAGCCTTCTTCCGCATCATCCCTGGCAGTTTCGTGCCAGCAGAAGACCAAGGATACCTGATCTCGGCACTGATGCTACCGGACGGCGCAACGCTAAAGCGCACCGAACAGACCGGCGAAGGCATGCGCCAAATGATTGCCAAGGACGAGGCCGTAGCCCATACGTTCATCGTTTCCGGCTTCGACCTGATCGGTGGCGGCAATAAACCGAACGCCGGCACCATGTTTATTCCCCTCAAGGATTGGTCCGAGCGTCAGGGTAAAGCACAGGATCTAGCCGGGAAATTTATGGGCATTGGGATGATGCAACCCGACGGTATGGGCTTGGTCTTCAACCCACCACCGATCATGGGTCTGGGTACTGCCGGCGGCTTCGAGGTCTATGTACAGAACCGTGTCGATGGTGACGCCCGACGACTGAACGAAGTGACGCAGAATTTCATCGCTGAGTTGCAGAAACGCCCAGAGTTCACCCGCATCTCGACCTTCTTCCGCCCGACCATACCGCAACTGTTTGTCGAGGTCGACGAGCAAAAGGCCTTGGCCCTCGGCATTCCTATCGACGATATCTATTCGACGCTGCAAAGCACGATGGGCTCCCTCTACGTCAATGACTTCAACAAGGCTGGCCGTGTCTATCGCGTGCAATTGCAAGCAGAAGCCAACTACCGTATGAAAGCAGACGACATCGGTAAGGTCTATGTACGCAGCACGACAACCAAAGCCATGATCCCATTGTCGGCGGTCAGCAAGGTGAAGAACGTGGTCGGCCCGGAACAGGTTGAACGCTTCAATGGTTTCATCGCCGCTAAGGTGATGGGCGATTCGAAACCAGGCATAAGTTCGGGCGACGCCATCAAGATCGTCGAGGAAGTCGCCAGCGCCACCCTGCCCGATGGCTTCAGTATTTCATGGACCGGCCAGGCCTTCCAGGAAAAGCGGACATCCGGCTCGTCACTCCAGGCCTTCGGTTTTGCCATCATCATGGTTTTCCTGATCCTTGCTGCCCAGTACGAAAAATGGTCTCTCCCCATTGCAGTCGTGATGGCTGTTCCCTTCGCACTGATGGGCGCGCTGACCGCAATTTGGCTACGCGGCATGCCGAATGACATCTACTTTCAGATCGGCCTCGTTGTGTTGATCGGACTGGCATCGAAAAATGCCATCCTGATCGTCGAGTTCGCAGCCCAGAAGTACGCCGAAGGCAGGAGTGCCGCAGAAGCAGCCGTCGAGGCTGCCCGTCTCCGTCTGCGCCCGATTATCATGACCTCGCTCGCCTTCGTGCTCGGCGTCTTCCCGCTGGTCAAGGCCAGCGGCGCCGGTGCCTCCGCCCGACAATCAATGGGTACCGGCGTATTCGGTGGCATGCTCGCCGCTACCTTCATCGCCACGCTGTTCATCCCGCTCTTCTTCAAGTGGCTGGAACGTGGCAAGCAGATCGACCCTACACACCTCGATAACAACGAGGAGGAAAATGCATGACTTCCATCCCCCTTGTCCGCCTGACACCCTTGGCCCTTGCGCTTGCCTTGAGCGGCTGCGCCATCGGCCCGGACTACCTGAGACCGTCATCGCTGCTACCCAGCGTCTTCAGCGAAGCCAAGCCAGCCGACCGCGTGACGATTGCACAGAATCCGGCCATTAACGCAACATGGTGGAAATTGTTCAACGACAAGACCCTGGACGACTTGGTCGATCAAGCACTGCAAAGCAATGCCAGCTTGCGCCAGGCGATCGCCCGCGTCGAGCAGGCAGAGGCAGTCGCCCGCGAGGCTGGAGCATCTTTCTTTCCGGAAATTGATGGCTCAGCATCAACCTCTCAAAGTAAGCAAAGCACTAAGTCGGCGACATATTTTCCTAGCATGCCGAGAATTCTGAACTCTCGTGCGGCAGCATTGACCACCTCATTCGAGCTGGATGTCTGGGGCCGAATCCGCCGCGCGAACGAATCAGCCCGTGCCACCTTGCTAGCCAGCCAATATTCGCGTGATGCCATCAAGCTTAGCGTCGCCGGCCTAGTCACGGATACCTATCTGACGCTCCGCGCCTACGATGCCCAACTCACTATTAGCAGTGAAACAGTGAGCAACCGTGAGGAGAGTCTCAAGCTGGTCAGGACACGCGTCGATGCGGGGTTGGCCTCGCCACTCGATGGCTATCAGGCGGAGGGAGCACTGGCTGTTGCCCAAACACAATTGGCCGAACAGCGCCGCCAGCGTACGCTGGCAGAACACCAGTTGGCCCTACTTACTGGCAATCCGGAACTGAAAATTGCCGCAGGCGACCTCAAGCAGTTGCCCCTGTTACCTGAGCCGCCAGCAGGCCTCCCTTCCGACCTGATTGAAGGCCGACCAGATGTACGCCAGGCCGAGCAGGATTTGATTGCTGCCAATGCTGGCATCGGCATTGCCAAGGCCGGATACTTCCCGAAATTCACACTGACCGGTAGCGTCGGCAGTGAGAGTGAGGCCCTTTCGGATTTATTCAGTGCCGGATCCAATACATGGTCGCTCGGCATTGCAGCGCTGATGCCCATCCTCGATTTTGGGCGGACATCGGCCCGCGTCGATCAGGCCAAAGCGGTCAACCAGCAATCACTGATCGCTTGGCAGAACAGCCTGCAGACAGCCTACAAGGAGGTCCGCGACGCCTTGGTCAGCTTGCACGAGTACGGAGAGGAAGAACGTGCCCAAGATATTCGAATCGATCGCGCCGAAAAAGCGATGGCTATTTCACGCCTGCGCTACGAAGCCGGTCACGCCGGGTATCTGGAGGTATTGGATGCCCAGCGTACACTGAACGACGCCCAACTGGCTGCCATCGCTGTCAGACAGGCGCGCCTGAGTACATCGGTAGGCCTGTTCAAGGCGCTGGGTGGGGGCTGGAAAGCTGACGCACCAGCTTGAGCTCAAAGCCCGAACTGCCCTTCGGGGCAGTGGATAAAAAATGGCCGTGGAAACGGCCATTTTTGTTGCTATTTTGCCACTGACCAGCAGATTATTTCTCTGGCTTATCTGCCTGAAAACCGGTGAACATGTTCCGGGTCTGGCTCTGTAACTGATCCTGCATTGACTGGAACATCTTCTTGGACTGGTCCATGTAGGCCGTCATCATGCTCTGCATGGCCGGCTGCTGAAAATTCAGGAACTGGTTCCAAAAATCGGTTTGCAAGTGGGTATTATCGCCGGCACCATAAATGGTCCGCGACTGGTCCTGTAGTTTCTGCTGGAAATCAACAAAGGTCTTCATGTTGTTTTCCAGATACTTGCCGAGCATGCCCTGCATTGTACTACCGTAGAAGCGGATAAAGCCGGAAAGCAGTTCGCTGGAGAACATCGGGACGCCACCGGTTTCCTCTTCAAGGATGATCTGTAGCAGGATGCTGCGGGTCAGGTCGTCGTTGGTCTTGGCATCAACCACTTTGAAGACTTCGAACTTGAGGACGAGATCCTTGACATCGCCCAGCGTAATGTACGCACTCGTCTTGGTATCGTAAAGACGACGGTTGGGGTATTTCTTGATCAGGCGTACCGGTTCCGACATGCTGCGATCCTCAAAACGATTGTTTGTGTGCAGCGCAACATTATACGAAAAAAATGGGCGCCCGGAGGCGCCCATTTGCTGTTGCAATGCAAAATTTCGGCAATATTTTAAGCCGAAATCCACATTTTATTGATAGTACAGGCCACCGTTGATATTGATAGTAGCGCCGGTGGTGAAGCCGGAGAGTTCGTTCGACAGGTAGGCACAGGCATAACCGATTTCTTCCGGCTTGGCTAGGCGCTTCATCGGGACGGAGTCGACGATGGTCTGCAGGACTTCCGGCTTGATGGCCATGACCATCTTGGTAGCCACGTAGCCCGGGGCGATGGCGTTGACGGTCACGCCCTTGGCAGCCAGTTCAGCAGCCAGTGCCTTGGTGAAACCGATCACACCGGCCTTGGCAGCGGAGTAGTTGGTCTGGCCAGCCTGACCCTTGACGCCGTTGACGGAGGAGATGTTCACGATACGACCCCAGCCGCGCTCGGCCATCTTGGCGGAGACTTGCTTGGTCATGTTGAACAGCGAGGTCAGGTTGGTAGCGATAACCGCATCCCAGCCATCACGCTCCATCTTGGCGAACATGCGGTCGCGGGTGATGCCGGCGTTGTTGATCAGGATATCGACCTGACCACAGGCAGCTTCAGCCTCGGCAACCATACGCTGGCAGTCTTCCAGAACGGAGACGTCACCGGCGACACAGACGAAATCCTTGAAGCCGGCGGCAGCCATATCGGCCAGCCAGGCATCCTTGTTGTCGAATTGCGGGTGATAAGCGGCAACAACCTTATTACCGGCCTTGGCCAGTTCCTGGCAGATTGCGGTTCCCAGACCACCCATGGCACCGGTAACGAGAGCAACGCGTTGCGTCATAGTTTTTTCCTTCCTTGTGAAATACAGCGGGGTAAAAAATTACGCCGGTCAGAACATATGCTGACCGCCGTTGATGGAAATATTGGCCCCAGTCACAAATGCTGCTTCGTCAGAAGCGAGGTAAGCAACAAGGCCGGCGATTTCTTCCGGTTTGCCCAGACGATTGACCGGGATCTGCGGCAGAATTTTGGAGTCGAGAATTTCCTGCGGGATGGCCGTCACCATCTTGGTACCGATATAACCCGGGGAAATGGTGTTCACAGTCACGCCCTGCTTGGCCACTTCCAGGGCCAGTGCCTTGGTAAAACCGTGCATGCCAGCCTTGGCTGCCGAATAGTTGGTCTGGCCAAAAGCGCCCTTTTGACCATTTACCGAGGACACGTTTACGACACGTCCCCACTTGCGCTCGACCATACCGTCCATAACCTGCTTGGTCATGTTAAAGACGGAGTCGAGGTTGGTGTTCATGACCGCATCCCAGTCGGCCTTGGTCATTTTCTTGAAGGTCATGTCGCGGGTAATACCTGCATTATTGACCAGCACATCGACCGGGCCGACTTCCCGGGTCACCGTCTCGACACAGGCCTTGGCTGAGTCGAAATCGGTCACATCGCACGGGTAGGCCTTGAAGCCATAACCCATGTTGTTCATGCTTTTCAGCCAGCCATCCACCTTGGCATTGCCCGGCGAATACGTCGTGACAACCTTGTAGCCCAGCGCTGCCATCTTGATGCAGATGGCCTCACCCAGCCCCCCCATACCTCCGGTGATCAGTGCAACTCGCGACATTTTTATCTCCTAGGGAAGTTTTATACCGCGCGTTCCTTGACGTAACGTCCGGGTGCTGGCTCGATGGCCTTGTATTTGGTATTCCCCGGTTTGCGCGGTGCCCGCTGTTCTCCTGACAACGGCTTCAGCCAGCCGGCCCAGTCGGCCCACCAGCTTCCCTTCTTTTCTTCGGCCACGGCCAGCCAGCCATCGGCATCGGCAGTCACTTCATCATTGATCCAATAGCTGCGCTTGTTCTTGCTGACCGGATTGATCACCCCGGCGATGTGGCCGGAAGCGCCCAGTACGAAGCGCACCTCGCCGCTGAGCAGACGCGTGCTCTGGTAGGCCGATTGCCACGGCACGATATGGTCCTCGCGAGTGGCCAGCAGGTAGACCGGCATGTCGAGTTTACCCAGATCGATCTGTTCGCCGCACATAGTCAGCTTGCCCGGCACGCGCAAGTTGTTTTCCAGATACATGTTGCGCATGTACCAGGCGGCAAACGG